>NZ_BADW01000220.1:0-192 GCF_000241165.1 Pseudoalteromonas sp. BSi20439 | reverse complement strand
ATATCAGGCTCTTCGCTTTGAGCTTCAGCCGCTGGTTGCTCAGCGTCGAGTAAATCGTCTATATCAAATTCATCGTCCTCTTCAACTGGGCTGTCAATATCAGGCTCTTCGCTTTGAGCTTCAGCCGCTGGTTGTTCAGCGTCGAGTAAATCGTCTATATCAAATTCATCGTCCTCTTCAACTAAGCTGTCA
>NZ_BADW01000221.1:0-182 GCF_000241165.1 Pseudoalteromonas sp. BSi20439 | reverse complement strand
GAGGGGAAAGTAGCTCAGCATATTTTTCGAATGTATGAAAACTACCACAAGAGTTAAAAGCGACCGCTAATTCATTTTCAAAGCGCATAAAAAAATCCGATACCAGAGACAGATATCGGATTTTGAAAGCGTTAAAAAGATCAGTCAACCGATCAAAAATATTCTTAACTGATCGGCATTAC
>NZ_BADW01000222.1:0-12373 GCF_000241165.1 Pseudoalteromonas sp. BSi20439 | reverse complement strand
AATAAAACCCTCCGGTATATAAAAGCATAGCTTGAGTATAGCGCTATTTTTGTGCAAAAAAAAGCAGCAAATTAATTGCTGCTTTTATCTTAGCTGTTAATTAATGTTCACAGCTTTGTTCATCTACTTGTGTTTTTCTGTGATACGGTTTGGCGTACATCGCTAATACCAGAGGTCTTAATTCTTCTGGTACCTTTGCCAATCGCTCTGCAAACTGTGCTGCATCATTTTTATTTATTACCGCTTCAGTACAACCACCCGCAATGTAGTTGCCTGGGTGTAAGTAAAAAGAATCAATTATTTGTTTATCAATGGTTTTTGCCAATTCATCGGCACTGTCGCAATGCGATGTAATTGGTTGACCAAAGGATAAGTGCACATGCCCTTTGGCTGAACTAAAGCCTTCAACAATGCTGGCAATATCTTCACCCGCTGATTTCACATATTTACCATGATGCTGTTTATGGTAGAGCTCTTTTGCCTTGGCTATTGCACATGGCTCGTATTGATAAGAGATTGCAACAGGCACTACTTTTAGCTCTTTAATGTATTCGCCAAATTCTTTCTTTTGTTTACGTCCATTTAGTTGCAGCATTTTTTAACAGAGCGGGATCGGTTTGATCTACGCCATCTTTGGCACGGCCTTCTTTTTGAGCAATCCAAATAGAATGCCCACTGCTGAGTGAGTCATAAATGTAAGCCGATAACTGAGTCAGCGCTTTTAACATCTCTTTTGGCGCTTTGGCTGAGCGTTTTACAATGAAGCTTTTATTTAAACGCATAAGCTCAGTAATGTAAGGAATTTGCAGTAAGTTATCACCAATCGCAATTCTCACTGTTTTCATTTTATGCTGATAAAGGCCCCAATTAACCAATGCAGGGTCAAGTACAATGTCTCTGTGGTTTGAAACAAAAAGATAGGCTTGATTAGGGTCTAACGCCTCTAAGCCCGAAAAGGTAACGTTTGATGTGGTGCGCTTTACTAATTTATTTAAATAATGCGCAACTTCGTTTTGTACATCTTCAACTGTTTTAACTTTGCCCCACTTTTTACGCAACTGATGTTTTATTATAGCGCGTGCTAAAAACCCAACTGCGGATATAAAGCGTGGCAAATTATACTTTGCTATCACATCAAGAAACGCATTATCGTTAATTAATCGCGTTAATGAGGCGGCAACTTCATCGTCATTGTAAGGTCTTATATCTGCGTACTTATCTTCTAATTCAATCATTTACTGCATCTACAAAGTTAAAAACGGCGCGCGAAAACGCCCCGTTATGTCTGATTTTGATTATAACTCAAGCAAAAATACGAAACTAGCAATACTAAAGTTCGATTTACTGAGTTTTCATAGCGTTATAGTTTAGTACTGAGCATCATTGTCAGATTAACTGCTCATGTGTATAAACTATAGCTATTAATTATTAATTCAAATGGATAGACCTTACTAATAGCACTTTGTTCAAGTTAACTTAGCAAGGCAGTTGATCATAATAACATGCAAGTTAACCCTCAGTGGGCAGACCACATTTAAATATGGCTTTACACCTGCTAATGTGAACACAATAAGCTAAGTCTAAATAAATCCATAACATTCAATCAAATGATGATCTTTTTATCTGCTTACAGAGGCTACTCCCTCTCTAACACATACACTTATTAGGACACACCGTGAAAATAACAATTCTTGATAACGCAACACTGGCAAACACCTCACTTGATGGTATTTCAGCACTTGGAGATCTCACCGTACATCAGCTAACTAGCCCTGAGCAAGTATTAGCGCATAGCCAAAATGCAGAGGTTTTAATCACTAACAAAGTGGTAATTAATCGTGACACAATGACGCAATTAAAATCGTTGAAACTCATTTGTGTTAGTGCAACGGGTACTAATAATGTTGATTTAAATGCCGCGAAAGACTTAGGCATAGCAGTTACTAATGTTGCCGGTTATTCAACCCCTTCTGTTGTTCAGCATACCTTTTCGTTGATCACTAACTTATTAGGTAATACTCACCGCTATCAAGCAGATTGTCAGCAAGGCGCATGGCAAAAAAGTGAGATGTTTTGCCGACTGGATTACAGCTTTAATGACCTTCAGGGCAAAACATTAGCCATTATTGGTGGTGGCACTTTAGGTAATGCAGTATCTAAAGTAGCTGAAGCGTTTGGCGCCAATGTGATTATTGCAGAGCGCAAAGGCGCAGCGTGTCGCAACGGACGCACCCCGTTTGAAACAGCAATAAAAACAGCGGATATTATTAGCGTTCACTGTCCACTTAATGATGAAACGCGCGACTTAATTACGCTTAATGAATTAAAGATGATGAAACCAACTGCGCTAATTATTAATACCGCACGCGGTGGGATTATCAATGAAGCTGACTTAGTTGAAGCATTAAAAGCCAATATTATTGCCGGTGCGGGCGTTGATGTGCTTACCAAAGAGCCCGCTGAGCTGACTAACCCTTTGGCTAATTATACCGGTGATAACTTACTACTTACTCCGCATATCGCGTGGGCGAGCACTGAATCTATCGTGCGTTTGGTAAAAGAAGTGAGTTTAAATATTGCAGCATTTAGTCAACAAGAGACTCGTAACCGCTTGGTTTAATGCCGTAAAAGTAACTTAGTCAAAATTACTAAAAAGTGGCTTTTTAGATTTATATTTTAAAAAAGCCACTAACCCACCACGCACAACAAAATCAACCCATTGATTTTTAAAGATTTAAAAACTGGCTTAGTCTTTGCTGTATTAATCTTAATTAATCATCTAGGGTAATAAAAAATGAAAAAAACACTTTTAATCGCTGCACTTACCGCTCCTTTTTTAACGGGTTGTGTAATCGCTGTATCAGATGGCGAAGCAGAGGGTCATTGGGCAGGTAATAGCTCTTCAAGTTGGCAGGCAACACATAAAAACAATCGTGAAATCATTTCAGGCTTGGCAATGGATAGCTCGTATCAGTCGGTATTAAACCAACTAAAAACACCTAACTTCACTGAATTATTAAAAAAACAGGATGATGTTTACCAAGTCTTGTTTTACGCAACACACAGCATTCATTCAGATGGAAAAATGACCAAGGATGAATGCACACCATTAGTATTTAAAAATGACAAATTAGTGGGTATTGGCAGCTCAGCACTATCAATGCTGACAAACTAAACGCTCATATGTTCCTATGGGCGCCAATTCAATCGCATTGCGCCCTGACTTTTTAGCATTATATAAACCTGAGTCAGCCTCTTCTAGCAATGCCTTCTCTGTGTATGCTTGACTGCTCTCACTTGAGGCAATACCAATGCTAATAGTAATGTGTGAAGCATTTAACGATGCGTTGTGTTCTATATTCAAATCATTAATGGCTTCACGTAACTTATTAGCAAATGCAATCGCGCCTTGCTGATTGGTTTCTGGTAATACGGCTACAAACTCTTCGCCACCATAGCGGGCAACAAAATCACTGCCGCGCTCACATTGCGCAGCTAACGTTTGCGCCACTGTTTTTAAACACTCATCGCCAGCACGATGACCGTAATAGTCGTTATAGCGCTTAAAATGGTCAATATCGATAAGCAATACACACATGGAAGAGTTATTACGCTTACTTCTTCGCCACTCTCGCTCTAAATTTTCATCTAAATAACGTCTGTTCGGTATTTCTGTTAAACCGTCAATAGACGCAAGCATTTCTAATAAATCGTTTTTTTGCTTAATGAGTAATTGGTTGCGCACACGCACTTTAACAATTGAGGCACAAAATGGCTTAACAATGTAATCCATTGCGCCTAACTCTAAGCCTTTTGCTTCGTCTTCATGGGAGCTATTCGCTGAGATAAAAATAATGGGGATGGCATGGCTTAAACTGCTTTCTTTAAGTTCCACCAGCACGTCGTAACCATTCATGCCAGGCATCATGATGTCTAAAATAATTAAATCTACTTGTGTGTGCTTAACAAATGCCAACGCCTCTTCACCACTTGTCACTAAGTAAATCTCATGCTCATCACTTAAGGTTTTTTCTAAAATGATTCGGTTAAGCGCATCGTCATCTACGATTAATATTTTTGCTTTATTTATCATTGCTTACATCTAAACTTTTTATATAAATTTGCACTTGCTCTAACTGTATTATTAATTCTTTAATTGCAGCTGCGGCGTGCTCGCCGCCCGCTTTTAATACCTGCTCAGTGTGTTGAGCACACAATAATAATCGGTTAAAACCTAAATTTCCTGCTATTCCTTTCAAACTATGCACTAAGCGTACCATTTCAATACTAGGGTTGTTGTTTTGAAGCTCAGCTGAATATGACTCACTTAATGTCGCTAACTTGTCCAACATACTGTGCAGTACAGAGTGATCATCGTCAAACTGAGACAAAGCAAAGGCTTTATCAAAAAAACGAGGCGCTGTGATACCAAGACTAGCCATTGCTGTAAATAAAACTGGCGCAACCACAGGCTTAGTTAAATGTTTATTCATCCCACCATTGAGTGAACGCTCAATGTCGGCTGGTTCACTATGCGCAGTTAATGCAAAAATAGGTAATTGCTGAGCGTCAAACTGTTGGCGTATTATCTCAGTCGCTTGATAGCCATCAATATTGGGCATTTGAATATCCATTAAAACTAAGTCGGGGCGTAATACACTCACCAATTCAATCCCTTTTTGCGGGTCATTGGTCGTAACAATATTTACTCCGGCTTGACTCAAAATACTGCTAATAATATCAAGGTTCAATGGATTATCGTCTATCGCTAATACTAATATCCCTGCGACTTTATCACGCGGTTTTTGCGCTTTATTTTCAATTACCTTCGTTATTTTTTGCGAGCTTAAATTAAGTAATCGCTGTGCAAGTGCGCTTGAGGGTAAGAACTGGGTAATAAAAGAGTCATTTATTGGTGGCTGTTCGTCTTGATTATTCGCAATTACAACAACTGAAATAGTAGCTGTGCGCAGTGTTGTTTTTATTTTTGGTGTTAAAAAGGCCGACAGCTCACACGCATCAATGATTATTGTGTGCGCTTGCAGCAAACATTCTGGTTCAGCGATTGCCCTATTAAGCGCTTGGTTATTAATAACAGGATGCGCTTTAATTACTTGATTAAGTAACGTACTTTTAGCGCTAGTAATAACTAATAACTTATTTTCATCACAGCCAAGCTTGCTAGTATCGGTCGCTAAATCGAGCGTGAAGTAAAAGTGGCAACCTTGTCCTTTATCGCTATTAAGTGAAATCTCCCCGCCCATTAATGCCACACTGTGTTTTACAATCGCCAGCCCTAAACCCACCCCTTGATGTTGACGAGTGGATGATTCATCGCCTTGGGTGAAGGCATCAAATAAACGGCGCTGATCGGCTTGAGCAATTCCCTCACCAGTATCTATAACTCCAAAACAGATACGCTGTAACTCATCACGGCTACTTGGCTGTAACTGCATTTTTAATGTCACGTTGCCTGCAGGAGTAAATTTAACGGCATTGGTTAATAAGTTACCCAACACTTGTTGCAAACGAATGGTGTCGCCAACTAAAAAGGGGGAAATATGTGGATCGATATCAATTTGTAGCTGTATCTGTTTAGCTTGGCATAAAGGCAAAATTAAGCTTTCGCAGGTATCAATCAAATCAACTAGGCATAATGGCGCTAATTGCAGCGTTGCTTCATTACTTTCAACACGCGCAAAATCAAGCATACTATTTAGCATTTGTAATAAATTATTGGCTGCATACGTCGCTTGGCTGGTCTGTTGCAATTGTCGCTGCGTTAATCCATGCTCTGCTAACATATCTAGTAACCCAAGTATGGCATTGAGGGGAGTACGTATTTCGTGGCTTAAATTAGCAATAAAGCGACTTTTAGCCAAAGTGGCTCGCTCTGCATCATCTTTGGCTTTAGTCAGCTCAGTAACATCTTGAATATGAATAACATAATATAGCGGCTGAGCATTCTCATTCCAAATTAATGACATACTCAACTGCAACCAAGCATTTAATTGAGTGTGCGCAAAAGTTAAATGAAACACCTGTTTTTTGTTGTGCAGTAGTTGCTGCAGTAAGGCTTCGAGTTCTTGCCACTGCGTGTCACTAAATAGTGTATCAAACGGGGTATCTGTTAATTGATGATGTTTGGTAAACAGTTTTCGCGCAGCTTTATTAACCTGTAAAATAGCGTATTCAAGTGAAAGTAAAAACACCCCATTAGCAGCAAATTCAATGGCACTTCTAAATTTAGATTCCGACTCTTTTAATGCATATAGAGTATGTTGCTGCGCAGTAATATCGCGACCAATTCCCATTGTGCCTAGCAATTGGCGCTGTTCATCATAAAACGGAGCAATCGTTAACTGATAAGTTTGCTTAGCAACGTCTATACGCTGCTGAATTTGCATTTTATGCTGTAATGCTTGCTGTTCCAGCAGCTTAATTTGCTCGTAGTTGTGACTAACACTGTGGACCTGTTGACCAATAAGTTCGCTTTGGCTCTTACCTATAAACTGCTCAAATGCTTTATTACAACCTAAAAAGGTGCCGTCTGTATTTTTAAAATATATAAAGTCAGGCACGCTGTTAAGTACTGTATTTAGCAGAGCTAAATGCCGCTCTTTTGTTTGGTCGCTATGTTTTAATTTTTCAGATTTGAGCTGCACCTGCTCATCTAACTTTTTATTAGCATTTTGCAATGAAATAACTAAACGATCATTTTTCGCAAAAATAGCTTTCACCCTAGCAAACCAAGGCTGCCAATTTAATGGTATTTTGTAATTTAAATATCCCGAGTTGTCATCGTTATGATGCTCTAAGTAACGCATTAGCTCTGTCATAGGTCTGATAAATATACGCTTGCTTAACCAAAAAAAGACATAAAACATCAAACATAAAAATAACGCTAATGAAATAAACTCCAACACGACTTCTTGCACAAGGCTGCTGGTCAGTGTTTGCTCATCAGCAAGAAACCCTAAATGAATCGGGGTCTGATCTGAGGGTTGAATTAAAAAAAGCGGTTCAGACAGGGTCGTACGCTTTGGTGAGCGCGTATTAATTTGAGGCCAGTATGTCGAAAAATTTATTGCTTGGTTAATTGACTGCTGTGAACTGGCAATAATTTGATTTGCTTGATTAATAAAAACATACTCACCTTGCTTAGAGGTGATTTTGTTTAACCAGCCAGAGATGGCCTGCAAGTCATAAATTAAAATAATATAATCAGAAGAATTTCGCTCACGCTGACGCCCAATCGCAAAATATGCTTTATTACCTAGATTAATGACTGCACTCGAAGCCAATTTGGCTGCTGACGGTAAGGGTTTAAAGTCGCCATTCAATAGCGGGGTAAATATATTATTTTGTGTATTGTCGCGCCGAGTTAAGTATGCAAACCCACGTTCATCAACATACGCAACAGAATGCACAGATGAAAGCAGCGCTAAGGTGGTATTAAAAGAGGGTGCAAGCGATATTACCTGCTGCCACTGTAACAGTGCCGACTCAGAAGAACTAAACTGACCTTTACCTACAATTTCACCGTTTAAATGGTCAAATTGGCGATAGTAGTAATGCTCATATTGGTTAATGTTTGCTGTGAGACTATGATTTTCTACAAGAAAAGTTTGCTTGTTATACATAACAAACATTTCATCAAGCAAATCACTCATTGCTTGCATATCATGATCAAGCTGCGCCGATAATGCATTAAAATCAGTGGTCTTTTTTGTTATTGCGCGTTCCATTTTTATATTATAAAAATGCAAACACAAAAAAGAAGCCACTAATAAAGGCAGTGCTAACGCCACAAAAACAGAGCGGTGATAATGTTTTAACGGTAAAAAATTCAACGACTCGCCCAATTATTGGCTCAAAAATCAAACAGTAGACTATCGAGCCAAGGTGTTAAGCGCAAGTTATAAATTCTCCTCGGCAAACGACGCTAGTCGGCTTCTTACCACACCATTAAGATTAACAGTAGCACCGCCTTCAAAATGCTTAAATCGCTCTACAATATAAGTAAGCCCTGAGGTAACTGCGGTTAAGTAATTACTGTCTATTTGAGCTAAATTTCCGGTACAAATGAGTTTAGTTCCTTCACCGCAGCGGGTAATAATGGTTTTGAGCTGAGACGCTGTTAAGTTTTGGCTTTCATCTAAAATCACCCCCGAATTGATATAATACTATCATACCCTCAATAAACTTGAACAAAAAAGTTTTTACACACATACTCTAGCTAAGAATCAAAGGTGAACGAAAATGATACTTCGAAATACAACAAAAACTAAAATAATTAAAACATCAGTCAACTTTGGAAAAGGAATGTCTTTTCACCTCGATAAATCAGGGCAACCTATTAAGACTGAAAAAGGCATCAGAACTCACTCATATAGGCACGATAAAATAGAACCTAATTTTCCAGTGCTATATCACCCGACTCGCTTCACCGAATGCCAAGAAATGAACTTATTTTTAATGCACCGCTTTGAAGGTCATTTCAGTCTCAAAAAGAATCAAATAGACAATGAGGCTTTTAGTGACGCTTATCATGCCAGCCAACCGGGAAAGCCATTAGATGTTAAGTCTGTTCGCAGTATAGCTAAGCACTTAAAAGCTTTCTTAGATTGGTTGGATAAAGATGATGCATCCTATTTTGAAGTAATAGCTGCACCACTTTCAAAACAATCTGTAGATGATGATATTTCTAGGTTACCTGTGTGGAGATATCACAAACATTTATGTGAAAGAGTCGAAACCAAAGATAAGTCTAAACGCATAAGCTTTAACAGCGCTCAAGAACGAATTAGAGCTGTTAAAGCATTCTATATATGGAGCCATAAGCGCGGAGCTATAGATAGCCTCCCCTTCTCACTTGAATACAAACAGGTACGTATTAAATCGAAAGCTAAATCAGGTGTCAGTTCGTTGTTTCAATTACCTACCAGCAACAATCGTTCTGGGGGCTTATGGAAATGGGTCAGTAATTTGAGCATTCCAAATACATTGAAACAAAAAGAAGACTCACCAGACAAAGGTCTACAACCATATTCTCCAAAAGAACTTAAACAGTTACTGGAGACGAATACAGCTCAAAAAGAGACTTATAAACTTTATTTGCAGTGTGCCTTGTTAGGTGGACTTCGATCTTTTGAAATTTCGGCCATCGACCAGAAAGACCTCTTTAACCCTGATGAAAAAGAAAACGAGAAACGTATTCCAAAATTGAACATTGTACGAAAAGGACATAAGCCAGTGAGATTAACAATAGCGCGAGTTCTAATGAAGCTTTTGTACAATCACACTTTGACAATTCAAAATATGAAGCGACGTACCAAACATGAGACTAATCATGGTATGGACAATAGCGAACATCCGCTTCCTTTGTTTATGAATAGTTCAGGATCGCGGATAAGCGAAGATACACCGGGGAATACTATTTCCATAGTTAGAAAAGAACAAAGGAAGCAGGGATTAGAAATACTATTACGCACATTCCATGACTTACGCGCTACCTTTGCTACTTATGTCGCTAAATACCTAATTGACAAAGGTGAATCAGAAAGTTCCATCCGACAAACACTAATGACTTTGATGAGTCACGAAAGCTTTAAAACAACCAAACGTTACATCGACTTTGCCAAAAGTGTATCAGTGGATGCATACGGAGCGATGTCAGAGTGGGTAAAAGATATCTACGGTGATGTTAACGAATTGCTTATGCGTGAGGCTGAAGATGCTACAGCAAGTTAAAACGCGGAAGTCCAATCGTATTCCTGCTAGATTTAAACCTCATTCAATTGTTCTAGCCGAACAGTTAGACGTTTTATTTAACAGGGCATATGACAAAGAAAGCAATATTAGCACAGGTGACGACACTGCTATTTCAATGAGTCGCTTGCGGAATGCTTGTGTCAGTTTACAGCACATTCTTCCTCTAGCCCTTAATAAGGTTAGTGCAGATACTGCGACATCAATTCAAACTTCGGGATTAAATGCTCTATCAGACTTTGAAATTTGGCAAGAACTGGAATACTTTTGCATTAATGAAATAAATGATGTCAAGCTACCTAGTTATGCTACTCGTATAGAAGAAGCTTTAGAAAACATAGCTAAGTTTCATTTTTATGATAACGCTATCAACGCTCCTTTTAGGCTAGTAAATGGGGCTACTTCAATCGACATAACTAAATTATTCGAACTTGAATTCCATCAAGTAAAAGAGACTCGTAAATTACTAAAAAAATATCTGGACTATCTCGTCCTTCCAGAATTAAGCCTCAAAGATTCTTCTATTAGAGACAACATCCTCAAAACTGCGACTGCTATTATAAATATTTGTCTACATGATACTTTTAAGAATACTGAACGCGTCAAACTGCCATTATTGGCAACATTAAAGGATAGGGAATTCGTTTCATCATTTATATGCAATCACAACTTCCGTACTTTTTTAAAATTTATACTACCCGATGTGTGGGGTAAAGCTAGAGTCAATCAATTTAAAACTGAAGCCGAAGTGATAGGGTATGCACAAAGCATATCATCCAAATTTGGCAATGAAGTTGATGCTTTTTTGAAAAATCAGATAGCAAGCGCTTCGGAAGCTAATACAACAAGAGTTAGATCCTCAACTTTATCATTTCCAAGGTGGTTGAATAGTGCTGGTAGCGTAGCATCACCAATAATTAAGCTGCTTAGTGAGCGTGGAATTCAAGGGTTTGCAGAAAATGGCCTTCAGGGATTTAAATACCTTTATAAGCATTACCAAGAAGAAACTCAAAATAACCAGCAGTTTTTACTGCTACTAAACGCTGCATTGGACCTTTACCACTTTGTTACGGGTGAAAAAATCGCAAAGGAAAGTTTATTACCCTACTCATTGGGCTATTACCTTAAAGAAAGTGACACTACCGAATGGCAGAAGCATGAGTGGGTATATGACAATGCCTATAAATTTTATCAAAACCTAGTCGAATACCATAAAGTTTTTACAAAGCGAATTGATGGCGAGAGCATAGGCATCGTCACTCTCAAAGGTTACATAGGTAGTATGGCTAGAGCATTGAAAGAAAATGCATCATCATTAACAGATGAACAAATGAAGCTTATTGCCAATCATGGGGTTCATGCTTTTGTTGAAAATAACTGTGAGATACTAAAGGCTATAAGAGAGGCAATTCAACTAAAATCAAAACAAGGCGATTTGTCGGTTTTTGTTGGTAATCAATATCAGAGCGCTATCGACAAATTACTATCGTTTTATGGTCTAGATACTATTAAAAGCTTTCCGGTCAACACCGAATTAACTGCACAACATCAAGAGCAACTCTCTCAGAATCAAGATAAGCTCTACTCATATAGAGAAGTAGTAGAATTAGCATATTACATAGAAAAAGGGCTTTCTGAGACCTTACTCACAATTAAAGACAAAGTTACACTTTATGCAGCAAAAGTCATATTGAAAACTGGTTTGAATCGCCCCGAGTTCATCGGAGACCAGTTTGTTTAAGTCAGGCCACTTTACCTGACTCGTTTAAATTATCATAGTAGTCTGTTTCATATTGAGCTGGTGAAATATACCCAATTGAAGATAATAGGCGTTGATTATTAAACCAATTAACCCACTCTAACGTTGCGTATTCAACAGCATCAACATTCTTCCACGGGCCATTTCTGCGAATAATCTCTGTTTTAAATAATCCATTTATTGTTTCAGCCAATGCATTGTCATAAGAGTCACCCACACTGCCTACAGACGCTTGAATTCCAGCTTCAGCAAGTCGCTCAGTGTATCGTATAGACAGATATTGACTCCCTCTGTCGCTGTGGTGAATTAACCCCTCGGGATTGCCACGATGCCAAATAGCTTGCTCTAACGCATCAAGAATAAGTTCTGTGTGCATTGTCGTTGATACACGCCAACCTACAATGTATCGTGAAAAAACATCTATCACGAAAGCGACATAAACAAACCCACTCCATGTGGCAACATAGGTGATGTCAGCTACCCAAAGTTGATTTGGCTGCTCAGCAGTAAATTGACGATTAACTAAATCCAGTGGCTTATCTTGTTGCTCGTCAGGTATCGTTGTCTTATGTGCTTTACCCCGACGAACACCTTGAATTCCCATAACTCGCATCAATCGTTCGACTGTACAGCGGGCGACTTGATGGTCGTCAAGCTGTAGCTGCTTCCATACTTTTCTTGCACCATAAACTGACATATTATCCTCCCACACTTCGCGAATGAGTATCATCAGCTCAGCATCACGCTTTTTGCGGTTAGACAGTCGCTCAGGCTCTCTTTGTATCTGTTTATGAGAATAATACGTTGATGGTGCAATCGGCAATTCCTTGCAAATTGACTCGA
>NZ_BADW01000223.1:0-107918 GCF_000241165.1 Pseudoalteromonas sp. BSi20439 | reverse complement strand
ATGCGGTTTTACGCGTTCAAACTTTGCTTTTGCCATCTTAAAAAATTCCTAATAAAGAAATTAAAGTCTAACTCACTATTAAGTTAAACAAGCTAAAAATCATATTACAGCGCGAGCTGAAATTATTGTATCTGCAACCTGCTTAGAGGCTTCAGCGTACTTCAAAAACTCCATAGAGTATGAGGCACGGCCCTGTGTTGCAGATCGTAAAGCAGTCGCATAACCGAACATTTCAGAGAGTGGTACCACAGCATTAATTTGCTTAAGGCCACCAAGTGCATCTTCCATGCCTTCGATCATGCCGCGACGACGGTTTAGGTCGCCAACTACATCACCCATGTTTGCTTCAGGAGTGAGTACTTCAACCTTCATTACTGGCTCTAAAAGTGCAGGGTTTGCATCTAGCGCACCTTGTCTCATAGCCAGTGAACCTGCTATTTTAAATGCCATTTCATTCGAATCTACATCATGGAATGAACCATCATATAAAGTCGCTTTAACACCAAGTAATGGGTAGCCTGCCAGTACACCTTGAGCCATTTGCTCTTGGATACCTTTGTCTACCGCAGGGATGTATTCTTTCGGTACTGAGCCACCTACGGTTTCGTTAACGAACTCGTAAATTGGGGCTTCATCATCCGAAATATCCATCGGTTCAAGTTTAAGCCAGACGTGACCATATTGACCACGACCACCTGATTGACGTATAAACTTCCCTTCAACTTCAACAGTTGAACGAATAGCTTCTCGGTATGCAACCTGCGGCTTACCAACGTTACATTCAACACTGAATTCACGTTTCATACGGTCGACAATGATATCAAGGTGAAGTTCACCCATGCCAGAGATAATAGTCTGGCCTGATTCTTCGTCAGTTTGTACGCGGAAAGACGGATCTTCTGCCGCTAGTTTTCCTAGCGCGATACCCATTTTATCCTGGTCAGCGATTGTGCGAGGCTCAACCGCAACAGAGATCACTGGTTCTGGGAACTCCATACGCTCAAGCGTAATGATAGAGTTCGGATCACACAGTGTCTCACCTGTTGTTACGTCTTTGAGACCAATAGCCGCCGCGATGTCGCCTGCGTAGACTTCTTTGATCTCTTCACGTGAGTTTGAATGCATCTGAACGATACGACCAAGACGCTCACGCTTACTTTTTACTGGGTTATATACCGCGTCACCCTGTTTAACAGTACCAGAGTAAACACGGAAAAAGGTTAAAGTGCCAACAAACGGGTCTGTTGCAATCTTAAAAGCAAGTGCAGCAAACGGCGCTTTATCATCAGCAGGACGCTCTTCCTCAGTACCATTTTCTAAGATACCTTGGATTTGTTTCACTTGTGTTGGTGAGGGCATATATTCAACAACGCAATCAAGCACAGCTTGAACACCTTTGTTTTTAAATGCACTACCACACGTCATGGGAACAATTTCGTTCGCTAATGTGCGTTGACGCAAAGCATTTTTAATTTCTGCTTCGCTTAACTCTTCACCTTCTAAGTATTTATCCATTAGTTCTTCAGTAGCTTCAGCAGCGCTTTCAACTAAGTGAGAGCGCCATTCTTCGGCTAGTTCCTGAAGTTCTGCCGGTATTGCCTCATAAGAGAAAGTCATCCCCTGGTCTTCATCATTCCAGTTAATGGCTTTCATTTTAATAAGGTCAATAACACCTTTAAAGTCGTCTTCAGCGCCAATAGGCAGCTGGACTGGAACAGGCGTTGCTCCAAGACGAGATTTCACCTGGCTTACAACCGTTAAGAAGTCAGCGCCCGTGCGATCCATTTTATTTACGAAGATCATTCTCGGAACTTCGTATTTGTTCGCTTGACGCCAAACTGTCTCAGTTTGCGGCTGTACACCCGATGAAGCACAAAGAACAACTACCGCACCATCTAGTACACGTAAAGAACGCTCTACTTCGATAGTGAAATCTACGTGTCCTGGGGTATCAATAATATTGATGCGATGGTCGTCAAATTGCGCGTCCATCCCTTTCCAGAAACACGTTGTTGCAGCAGAAGTGATTGTGATACCACGCTCTTGTTCCTGCTCCATCCAATCCATAGTTGCGGCGCCATCATGTACTTCACCGATCTTATGAGAAAGACCTGTGTAGAACAGAACACGTTCTGTTGTGGTGGTTTTGCCTGCATCTACGTGAGCACAAATACCGATATTGCGGTAACGCTCAAGTGGAGTTGTACGTGCCATAAAATCCTCTTAAAGGTTAAGGACAGATTACCAACGGTAATGAGCGAATGCTTTGTTCGCTTCAGCCATACGGTGAACGTCTTCACGTTTCTTAACCGCAGTGCCTTTATTATCAGCAGCGTCAACGATTTCTTGAGCTAAACGTAAGCCCATAGATTTTTCGCCACGCTTACGTGCAGCGTCTACTAACCAACGCATACCTAATGCGTTGCGACGTACTGGACGTACTTCAACTGGTACTTGATAAGTTGAACCACCAACACGGCGAGATTTAACCTCTACCTGTGGGCGGATGTTATCAAGTGCAGTTTCAAAGATTTCTAGGTGCGACTTGCCTGATTTCTCAGCAGCCACGTCTAGCGCACCATAAACGATTTTTTCAGCAGTAGATTTCTTGCCGTCTAACATTACGATGTTAACGAATTTAGCAAGAAGTTCCGATCCGAACTTAGGATCTGGAAGAATTTTACGTTGACCTATTACGCGTCTTCTAGGCATTTTGTATCTCCGGTTTATTCAGGTTTGTCCTTTTGGAACAATCACCCAAAACAATAATTAATAATATTTAGTGCTTGGCCTTACTAACGGAAAACAATTAGCCTTTAGGGCGTTTTGCACCGTATTTAGAACGAGCTTGACGACGGTCGCTAACGCCTGCACAGTCAAGTGCACCACGTACAGTGTGAAAACGCACACCTGGTAAATCTTTAACACGACCACCACGGATTAGGATTACACTGTGCTCTTGAAGGTTATGACCTTCACCACCGATGTATGAAGTTACTTCGAAACCGTTAGTTAAACGTACACGAGCTACTTTACGTAACGCCGAGTTTGGTTTCTTAGGTGTAGTTGTATATACGCGAGTACATACACCACGCTTTTGCGGACACGCTTTAAGCGCAGCTGAGTTACTTTTAGTAACCTTGCTACGACGTGGCTTACGCACTAGCTGGTTAATAGTTGCCATTTAAATAGCTCCTGAAATTAAAATTACTACTGAAAAAATAAAAAATCCGCCCTTGTTTTACCAGCATGTTTTAAACGTGCAAGTAAATGGGTGGCGGAATTTTAATGAGCAAAGATTGACCTGTCAACCTAAACCGCTCGCAAGGCAGCAGATAACTGCCTTGCGAAACTCTAATCTATTGATTAGGTTCGGTTTATTGATTTCCAGATAAATCCGCGTTTAAAGCATCAGTTAGTGCTTGAGTTGCCTCTTCTGCACTTACCGTTTGCTCTTCAACAACGTCTTTTTGCTTACGACGAGCCATACGCTCTTGATGATACGCAAAACCGGTACCGGCTGGGATCAATCGACCCACAATTACGTTTTCTTTCAGACCGCGTAGTTCATCGCTCTTACCATTTACAGCGGCTTCAGTTAGGACACGAGTTGTCTCCTGGAACGAGGCTGCTGAGATGAAAGATTCTGTCGCTAGTGATGCTTTTGTGATACCCATTAACTGGATTTCAAACTTAGCTGGGATCTTACCTTGAGCTTCAAGGTCGCGGTTTGCGATATTAACGCGTGCCACTTCAATTTG
Organism: Pseudoalteromonas sp. BSi20439; assembly: GCF_000241165.1. NCBI lineage: Bacteria > Pseudomonadati > Pseudomonadota > Gammaproteobacteria > Alteromonadales > Pseudoalteromonadaceae > Pseudoalteromonas > Pseudoalteromonas sp. BSi20439. Next base: position 104,157 of record NZ_BADW01000223.1, on the reverse strand, counting down.
CTCACCGGCTAAGAACTCAGTATCACCACCGTCTAGAATGATACATTTACGTAGCATTTGACGAATAATAGTTTCAATGTGCTTATCATTGATCTTAACGCCCTGCAAACGGTAAACCTCTTGCACTTCGTTAACAATGTAGTTAGCAACATGAGTCACACCACGTAGGCGTAAGATGTCATGCGGTGATTCTGGACCATCGGCGATAACTTCACCTTTAGACACTTGCTCACCTTCAAACACGTTAAGTTGACGCCACTTAGGAATCATTTCTTCGTAATGATCGCCTTCAGCTGGTGTAATAACTAAACGTTTCTTACCTTTAGTCTCTTTACCGAAGCTAATCGTACCGGTGATTTCAGCTAAGATAGCTGGATCTTTCGGCTTACGCGCTTCAAATAAGTCGGCTACGCGTGGTAGACCACCCGTGATATCACGAGTTTTCGAACCTTCTTGCGGAATACGTGCTAACACGTCACCTGGGTTTGCAGTCGCGCCGTCAGTTACTTCAATCGTGGTGAATGAAGGAAGACGCGTTTCTTGCAAGCCACGCTCATCACTTTCAATGATAAGTTTCGGCTCTTTCGCATTCGCTTTAGCAAGATCTTTAACAACTACACGGGTTAAACCGGTTAGTTCATCAGTCTGTGCTTCAGTGTTTGAATCATCGATATCGCTGAACGATACTTTTGACTTATGCTCAAGAACGATTGGGTGACTATGCGGGTCCCAAGTAGCAACGATGTCGTTACCTTGAACTTCTGCATTGTCTTGCACTGTTAATACCGCACCGTAAGGTACTTTATAACGTTCTTTCTCACGACCATAGCTATCAATGATAGTGATCTCGGTAGAACGTGAGGTAATAACAATCTTACCGTCTGTATTTAATACATATTTAGCGTTGTGAAGTTTTAATGTACCGTTTGTTTTAACTTGTACATTATTTTCAGCAGACGCTCTTGATGCCGCACCACCGATGTGGAAGGTACGCATCGTAAGCTGTGTACCCGGCTCACCGATTGATTGTGCCGCGATAACACCTACTGATTCACCCGCGTTGATGATATGACCACGTGCAAGGTCACGACCATAACACTTAGCACAAACACCAAAGTCGTTATCACAGGTGATAACTGAACGTACACGAACTTCATCTACTGAGTGCTCTTCTAAAAGGTCACACAGTTTTTCGTCAAGCATGATGTTACGCTCTACAAGTACTGTATTAGTACCTGGAATTACAACATCTTCAGCAACAACACGACCTAGTACACGTTCACGAAGTGCTTCTACAACGTCACCACCTTCAATTAGCGGTTTCATTGTTAAGCCATCTTCTGTGCCACAATCGTCTTCATTGATTACCAAATCTTGTGCAACGTCTACTAGACGACGCGTTAGGTAACCCGAGTTCGCTGTTTTCAGTGCTGTATCGGCAAGACCTTTACGCGCACCGTGCGTTGAGATGAAGTACTGAAGTACGTTTAGACCTTCACGGAAGTTAGCCGTGATTGGCGTCTCAATGATTGAACCATCTGGACGTGCCATTAGGCCACGCATACCTGCTAGCTGACGGATCTGAGCGGCACTACCACGAGCACCTGAGTCGGCCATCATAAACACTGAGTTAAATGACGGTTGCTCTACTTCTTCACCTTGGGCATTGATAACCGTGTCTTTTGACAAGTTGGCCATCATTTCACGTGATAAGTTTTCATTTACACGTGACCAGATATCGATAACTTTGTTGTACTTTTCACCAGCCGTTACAAGACCTGATTGGAATTGTTGGTTGATTTCAGTTACTTCAGCTTCAGCTGATTCAATGATTGATGCTTTAACTGGTGGGATAACTAAGTCATCGATACCAATTGAAACACCTGACTTCATTGCATAGTGGAAACCGGTGTACATGATTTGGTCAGCAAACATAACTGTGTCTTTTAGACCAAGACGACGGTAACACTCATTAATTAAGCCAGAAATCTGCTTTTTACCTAGGGCTTGGTTGATTGACTCATACGGCATGCCTTTTGGTAAAATTAGAGACAGAATCGCACGGCCAACAGTAGTATCAATCACGGTTACAGTGTCTTCAACAACACCTTCTTCGTTTTTAACTGATTGGCTAATACGTACTTTCACTATCGCGTGAAGGTCGGCATTACCACTACGGTATGCTTTTTCTGCTTCTTTTGGATCTTTAAAAACGGCGCCTTCGCCTTTCGCGTTAATACGATCACGCGTCATGTAATAAAGACCTAATACAACGTCCTGTGAAGGAACGATGATTGGCTCACCATTAGCTGGCGATAAGATGTTGTTTGTAGACATCATTAACGCACGAGCTTCAAGCTGCGCTTCAATTGTTAGCGGTACGTGTACCGCCATTTGGTCACCATCGAAATCGGCGTTGTAGGCCGCACATACTAATGGGTGCAAATGAATCGCTTTACCTTCGATAAGCACAGGTTCAAACGCTTGGATACCCAAACGGTGAAGTGTTGGTGCACGGTTAAGTAATACTGGATGTTCACGAATTACTTCGTCTAGTACATCCCATACTTCCGCTACTTCACGCTCAACCATCTTTTTAGCTGCTTTGATTGTCGTAGCCATGCCGCGACGTTCTAATTTGCCATAGATGAATGGTTTGAAAAGCTCTAATGCCATCTTCTTAGGAAGACCACACTGATGAAGCTTAAGTGTAGGACCAACCGTGATTACAGAACGGCCAGAGTAATCTACACGCTTACCAAGTAAGTTCTGACGGAAACGACCTTGCTTACCTTTGATCATATCAGCAAGCGATTTAAGTGGACGTTTGTTAGAACCTGTAATTGCACGACCACGACGACCGTTATCAAGTAGCGCATCGACCGCTTCTTGTAACATACGTTTTTCGTTGCGTACGATAATATCTGGTGCAGCTAAATCTAGTAGACGCTTAAGACGATTATTACGGTTAATAACACGACGGTAAAGGTCATTTAGATCAGATGTCGCAAAACGACCACCGTCTAGTGGTACTAATGGACGTAAGTCAGGTGGCAATACTGGAAGTACTGTCATAATCATCCACTCAGGGTTATTACCTGATTGGTGGAACGATTCCATTAACTTAAGACGTTTAGTGATCTTTTTACGCTTAGTTTCAGAGTTAATTGTTGGTAACTCTTCACGCATTTCTGCAATTAATTGAGCAAGATCGAGTTCACGCAGTAAGTCTAATACTGCTTCAGCACCCATCTTCGCTTCAAACTCATCGCCGTGCTCTTCAAGTGCATCTAGGTATTCTTCTTCACCTAATAGTTGACCACGCTCAAGCGTTGTCATACCAGGCTCAGTTACTACGAATGATTCGAAGTAAAGAACACGTTCAATATCACGAAGCGTCATATCAAGCATTAAGCCGATACGTGACGGTAATGATTTTAAAAACCATATATGCGCAACTGGACTTGCCAGTTCTATATGACCCATACGGTCACGACGCACTTTAGTGAGTGTTACTTCAACGCCACACTTTTCACAGATCACACCACGGTGTTTAAGGCGTTTATATTTACCACATAAACACTCATAATCTTTCACTGGGCCGAAAATACGGGCACAGAATAAGCCATCGCGCTCAGGCTTGAAAGTACGGTAGTTAATAGTCTCAGGTTTCTTTACTTCACCGTATGACCATGAACGAACCATGTCTGGTGAAGCAAGACCAATGCGAATTGCATCGAATTCTTCGGTCTTATTTTGTTGCTTCAGAAACTTAAGTAAGTCTTTCACCTTAGCTCTCCTGTCGGAGTTAATCTTGAGGACGGATGTTCTCGTCCCTACATTCTATTCAGCCATAACAGATGCTGCAGCGTTAACTGCAGCATCTAATTGGCTTAATTTTCTTCCAACTCGATGTTGATACCCAGTGAGCGGATTTCTTTCAACAATACGTTGAACGATTCTGGCATACCTGGTTCCATTTTATGGTTACCATCAACGATGTTTTTATACATCTTAGTACGACCGTTCACGTCATCCGATTTCACTGTTAGCATTTCTTGTAGCGTGTAAGCAGCACCGTAAGCTTCAAGTGCCCATACTTCCATCTCACCAAAACGCTGGCCACCGAACTGTGCTTTACCACCCAGCGGCTGCTGAGTAACAAGGCTGTAAGAACCAGTAGAACGTGCGTGCATCTTATCGTCAACCAAGTGGTTAAGTTTAAGCATGTACATGTAACCTACAGTTACTTGACGTTCAAACTGATCGCCAGTACGGCCATCATAAAGTGTAACCTGACCACTTCTAGGGTAGCCGCCTAGCTCTAGCATGTCTTTGATTTCGCTTTCTTTCGCGCCATCAAATGCAGGAGTAGCAATCGGTAAACCACCTTTCAAGTTTTCAGCTAAACGACGAATCTCGTCATCAGAGAAACTAGCAATATCCACAACCTGACGAGATTCACCGATCTCATAAGCTTGTTTGATGAATGCGCGTAGCTCATGAAGCTCGCGTTGCTCTTTCATCATTTCTTCTAAGCGCTCACCAATACCGCGTGCAGCTAGACCCATATGTGTTTCAAGGATCTGACCGATGTTCATTCGCGATGGTACACCTAGTGGATTTAGTACGATATCTACCGTACGACCTTTGTCATCGTATGGCATATCTTCTACTGGTACGATAGTCGAGATAACACCTTTGTTACCGTGACGACCCGCCATTTTATCACCTGGTTGGATACGACGTTTAACAGCTAGGTATACTTTAACAATCTTAAGTACGCCTGGTGCTAAGTCATCACCTTGGGTAATTTTACGACGTTTGTTTTCAAACTTCTTATCGTATTCAGCTTTAAGCTCATCGTACTGTGCAGCTAGTTGCTCAAGTTCAGCTTGCTTGTCTTCTTCAGCAAGGCTTTGAGTTAGTAACTTTTCAGCATTCAGTGACGCTAAGTTGTCTTCATCGAAACCAGCTGCCACAAGTAACTTGCGTGCACGGTCTAAAACACCAGCTTCTAGAATACGGAACTCTTCGTTGAAGTCTTTCTTCGCTTCGCGAAGCTGCATGTCTTCAACTTCTAACGCACGTTTATCTTTTTCAACGCCATCACGGGTGAAAACTTGTACGTCGATTACAGTACCAGTTACAGAGTTTGGTACACGTAAAGAGCTGTCTTTAACGTCAGACGCTTTCTCACCGAAGATAGCACGTAGTAGCTTTTCTTCAGGAGTTAATTGCGTTTCGCCTTTCGGAGTCACTTTACCTACTAGGATATCGCCGCCTTTAACTTCAGCACCAATATATACAACACCTGATTCATCAAGCTTGCCTAGTGCAGATTCACCCACGTTCGGGATATCTGCTGTGATCTCTTCTGAGCCTAATTTAGTATCACGGGCGATACACTGTAGTTCTTGAATATGAATAGTCGTTAGACGATCTTCTTCAACTACGCGCTCTGATAGTAAGATTGAATCCTCGAAGTTGTAACCGTTCCATGGCATGAATGCCACGCGAAGGTTTTGACCAAGGGCTAAGTCACCTAAGTCAGTCGAAGGACCATCTGCTAACACATCGCCACGAGTAACCGGTTCACCAACCATACAAGTCGGCTTTTGGTTAATACATGTATTTTGGTTAGAACGTGTGTACTTGGTTAAGTTGTAGATGTCGATGCCCGCTTCACCAGGGATGCGTTCTTCTTCATGTACATTAACAACGATGCGACTTGCGTCGGCATACATTACTTCACCACCACGTTTAGCAACAATCGTTACACCAGAATCTTTCGCTAGTGTTAACTCAATACCAGTACCTACTAACGGCTTATCCGCTTTCAATGTTGGTACTGCTTGACGTTGCATGTTTGAACCCATCAATGCACGGTTAGCATCATCGTGTTCTAGGAACGGGATAAGTGCGGCCGCTACAGAGATCACCTGTTGTGGTGATACATCCATATATTGCTGGTCCATGCGACCCATAAAGGTTGATTCACCTTTGTGACGACATGGAATAAGTTCATCTACAAACTCATTGGTTTCAGTTAAGTTTGAGTTCGCCTGTGCGATAACAAACTGACCTTCTTCAATGGCTGATAGGTAATCAACTTCATCAGTTACTACACCGTCTACCACTTTGCGGTAAGGTGTTTCTAAGAAACCGTAGTCATTGGTACGTGCATACGTAGACAATGAGTTAATTAGACCGATGTTTGGACCCTCAGGAGTCTCGATTGGACATACACGACCGTAGTGAGTTACGTGAACGTCACGTACTTCAAAGCCAGCACGCTCACGTGTTAGACCGCCCGGACCTAATGCAGAAATACGACGCTTGTGCGTTACTTCTGATAGCGGGTTATTTTGGTCCATAAACTGTGATAACTGAGACGAGCCGAAGAACTCTTTAACAGCTGCCGAAATAGGCTTAGCGTTAATAAGATCTTGTGGCATGATCGCATCTAGGTCACCTAAGCTTAAACGCTCACGTACAGCACGTTCTACACGTACTAAACCTACACGGAATTGGTTCTCAGCCATTTCGCCAACACTACGTATACGACGGTTGCCTAAGTGGTCTATATCATCAACATCGCCAACACCGTTACGAATAGCAATCAATACTTTCATAACCGCTACGATGTCTTCTTTGCTTAATGTGCCAGGGCCTGTGTCTGAATCGTAACCAACACGGCTATTGAACTTCATACGACCTACTGTTGATAAGTCATAGCGTTCTTCTGAGAAAAATAAGTTCTCAAATAAGGCTTCAGCCGCGTCTTTCGTCGGTGGCTCGCCTGGGCGCATCATGCGATAAATTTCTACTAGTGCTTCTAAACGGTTGCTTGACGAGTCAATGTTCAATGTATTTGACATGTAAGCGCCGCTGTCCACTTCATTGATGTATAACGTATCAATAGTAGTGTGACCGGCTTTAACCAATTCAGCCATCATTTCAAGCGTTAGCTCGTCATTCGCAGTAGCAATGATTTCACCTGTTGATTCATCAACATAGTTCTTCGCTAATACGCGGCCAATGATGTACTCATGTGGTACTTCTAATTGCTTAATGCCTTTTTTCTCGATGCTCTTGATGTGACGAGCCGTAACACGACGACCGCTTTCAACAAGGACTTCACCGTCTTCGCTCTTGATATCAAAAGCGGCAGTTTCACCACGTAAACGTGAAGGTACAAGTTCCATAAGAACTTTACCGTCAGCGATTTCAAACGCAGTAGTATCGAAGAAGATATCTAAGATTTCTTCACTCGTGTACTCAAGTGCACGTAAGATGATAGACGCCGGTAATTTACGACGACGGTCAATACGTACATACAAGTTATCTTTTGCATCAAATTCGAAGTCTAACCATGAACCACGGTAAGGAATTACACGTGCGTTATAAAGCACTTTTCCTGACGAGTGAGTTTTACCGCGGTCGTTATCAAAGAATACACCAGGGCTACGGTGTAGCTGAGAAACGATAACACGCTCTGTACCATTGATTACAAAAGTACCGGTATCGGTCATGAGCGGAATTTCGCCCATGTAAACTTCTTGCTCTTTAATGTCTTTAACTGTGCCTGGAGCTTCTTTGTCCATTACTACAAGACGCAGTTTCACGCGAAGTGGAGCAGAATAAGTCACACCGCGAATTTGACATTCTTTTACATCGAATACTGGCTCACCAATACGATAACTTACGTATTGAAGCTCAGAATTTCCCGAGTAGCTTTTAATTGGGAACACAGAACGGAAGGCAGCTTCCAAACCATGATCGCCATCAGCGTCCGGGACTAAGAATTTTTTAAACGATTCTAACTGTGTTGACAGTAAGAAAGGTATATCCAAAACTTGTGGACGTTTACCAAAATCCTTACGGATACGTTTCTTTTCAGAATAAGAGTAAGCCATGGGGTTCCTCAGCTTGCTGATCTTTGACCCGACCTGTTCTTGTAAGAACAGACTTAACTGGCATCTATGCCAAGATGTACAACATTTAACTGTTGTTCCAACTTAATCCCACCTCAACACTAGCAAACTATAAAGCGTTGAAATTAAAGAATAAATCAGATTTTATTTGCGCTATAAGAATAGTCGCTCTATAGCGCAAAAAGGCCGGTGATTAAATAATCACCAGCCCTTGCCTGATTTCTCAGGCAGCGAACCTAGCAAAAGCTAGATTACTTAACCTCAACTTCAGCACCAGCTTCTGTAAGGTCTTTAGCAAGAGCTTCAGCTTCTTCCTTAGAGATACCTTCTTTAACTGGAGTTGGAGCAGCTTCAACTAGAGCTTTAGCTTCTTTTAAGCCAAGACCAGTTGCGCCACGTACAGCTTTGATTGCCGCAACTTTATTAGCGCCAGCGCCAGTAAGGATTACGTCAAATTCTGTTTTCTCTTCAGCAGCTTCAGCAGCAGGACCTGCTACCATAGCAGCTGCAGCAGTTACGCCGAATTTTTCTTCCATTGCTTCAACTAGAGCAACAACGTCCATTACTGACATTTCAGCAATTGCGTCAAGGATTTGGTCTTTAGTTACAGACATTACAAATTTCCTAATAATTAACGGACTCTAAGGTCCAAATAAATTTACACCGAAAGGGATTAAACAGCTTAAAATTAAGCAGCTTGCTCTTCTTTCTGTACACGTACTGCTTCAATTGTTTTACACAATTTACCAGCAGACGCTTCTTTCATAGCGCTCATTAAGCGTGCAACAGCTTCGTCGTATGTAGGTAGAGTTGCAAGCATAGCTGCATCTACTACATTACCTTCAAAAGCGGCCGTTTTAAGCTCAAATTTCTCATTCTTTTTCGCGAAGTCTGAAAAGATACGCGCAGCAGCACCTGGGTGCTCTGATGAGAAAGCGATTAAGCTTGGACCAACAAATGAATCAGATAGGCATTCAAAGTCTGTTCCTTCAAGAGCACGTTTAGCTAGAGTGTTACGGACAACTTTCATCCAAACACCCGCTTCGCGAGCTTCTTTACGAAGGGCAGTGATTGCACCAACTGTTACACCACGAGAATCTGCAACTACTGCAGATAGAGCACCAGTGGCTGCTTCGTTGACTTCAGCAACAATTGCCTTTTTGCCTTGAAGATTTAAAGCCATGGGTGTTACTCCTGGTTTAATGGGTTACCGTACATCGGCTTCCCTGTTTTACTCTTCCCCACCAATAAAGGTGGAGATGCTTTTTACGGCGAGAGCCAGAAGATTAGGAAAAATCTATCTGGGGATTCACACCGTCTACGTAGGTAATATTAAGGCCGAAGCCGCCTACGGTCTTGGACGGAAGCCCAATTTATCGCGTTGCCCGAAGGCGCTTCGAAATTATGGACTTCAACCCGAATTCTTTACTTTGCGATTAACTAAATTAATCAGCAAAATGGCGCAAAATTATAGTACAAATTTCACGCCATGTAAACACTCAATTAAGCAACAACTGTGCTTAAAGTGCCTTGGTCAACAGAAACACCTGCGCCCATTGTTGTAGAGATAGTTACTTTCTTCAAGTAAACACCTTTAGCTTGAGAAGGTTTAGCCTTCTTAAGTGCAACAATTAGAGCTTCAAGGTTTTGTTGTAACTGCTCAGCAGTGAAATCAACCTTACCAATCGTAGTATGGATGATACCATTTTTGTCATTGCGGTAACGCACTTGACCTGCTTTCGCATTTTTAACTGCTTCTGCAACGTTAGGTGTTACAGTACCAGTTTTAGGGTTTGGCATTAGACCACGTGGGCCTAAGATTTGACCTAGTTGACCAACAACACGCATAGCGTCTGGTGATGCAACAACAACGTCAAAATTCATCTCGCCTTTCTTAACTAGTTCAGCAAGATCTTCCATGCCTACTAATTCAGCACCGGCTTCTTTTGCAGCTTCTGCATTAGCGCCTTGAGTGAATACAGCAACACGAACGTCACGACCAGTACCGTTAGGTAGTACAGTCGCACCACGAACGTTTTGATCAGATTTACGAGCATCGATACCAAGGTTAACAGCAACGTCAACACTTTCTACGAATTTAGCTGTTGCTAGTTCTTTTAAAAGAGCAACTGCTTCGTTAATTTCGTAATCTTTAGTTACTTCCACTTTTTCGCGGATAGTACGCATACGTTTAGTTAATTTAGCCATTATCTTAGTCCTCTACGTTCAAGCCCATCGCACGCGCAGAACCTGCGATAGTGCGAACCGCAGCTTCTAAATCAGAAGCTGTAAGGTCTGGTTTCTTTGTCTCAACGATTTCTTCAAGTTGAGCACGAGTTACTGTGCCTACTTTTTCAGTGTTAGGACGGCCTGAACCAGATTTGATACCTGCAGCTTTCTTAAGTAAGTAAGCAGCCGGTGGCGTTTTCATGTCGAACGTAAATGAACGGTCGCCGTAAACAGAGATCACTACAGGAACTGGAGCGCCTTTTTCGATAGATTCTGTACGTGCATTGAACGCTTTACAGAATTCCATGATGTTTACACCGTGTTGACCTAGTGCTGGACCTACTGGAGGACTAGGGTTAGCCATACCAGCAGCAACTTGTAGCTTGATTAGAGCTTCAACTTTCTTAGCCATTATAAATACCTCATTAGGTGGGTCTTAGCCTTGTGCGCGCGAGGACGCGTACTCTAGCGGCTTCCCAGTTTAAAAATTGGTTTCTCACTTTTTAGTAAACAGTTAAACAAAGGTTTTCCCTGAATACAAAAAGGCCGCTGATTATAAGTTAATCAGCGGCCTTTTTCAAGCTTCGTGCCAAAAATTTAAAAACTTTTGACGCGACGCTTTAAATCAATTACTTATCTTGTTCAACTTGACCAAATTCAAGTTCAACTGGCGTAGAACGACCAAAAATAAGTACCGACACTTTAACGCGACTCTTTTCGTAGTCCACTTCTTCAACCACACCACTAAAGTCTGCAAATGGACCATCAGTAACACGAACCACTTCACCCGGCTCAAATAATGTTGCTGGTTTAGGCGCTTCTGCGTTCTCTTGTAGACGGTTAAGAATACGATCAGCTTCTTTAGTGCTGATAGGCGCAGGACGGTCTGATGTGCCACCAATAAAGCCCATAACACGTTCAGTGCTATTTACTAAGTGCCAGCTTGCATCGTTCATATCCATTTGTACTAGTACGTAACCTGGGAAGAATTTACGCTCAGATTTACGCTTTTGACCAGCACGCATCTCTACTACTTCTTCAGTAGGAACTAATACTTCACCAAAGCTATCTTCTAGACCTTTGATTTTAATGTGCTCTAATAAAGTTTGAGCAACACGCTTCTCATAACCTGAGAAAGCCTGTACTACGTACCAACGTAGTTTCTTTTCGTTATTCTCATCCGACATGGGATCAGATCTCCAATCCAGTTAAAAAGCCTACAGCGCGGAATAATATGCCATCTAATCCCCAAAGGATTAATGCCATAATCACTGTTGCAACCATTACGATTAATGTCGTGTGCGTTGTCTCTTGACGCGTTGGCCAAACTACTTTACGTACTTCAATACGTGCTTCTTTTGCAAAAGCTAGAAAGGTACGTCCTTTTTCAGTTACTGCTGCGATGCCTAAACCCGCTGCAACGGCAACAACAACACCAATAGCACGTAATAATACAGACTGATCTGCATACATATAATTACCAACTACTGCGCCTGCAAGTAGCGCAATTGCCACAAGCCACTTTACCGCATCCATCCCACTTGATGGTGTTTCCACATTCGTGCTCATAATATTATTACCTTAACTACAGACACAACAACCCTGCACGTCGACAGGGTTAATCCATTAAAATCTAAACTTAAAAACAAGCTTACTTAAACCGATTTTTAGTTCTAGACTTTGCTCACTTTGTAAAAATTGGCAGGGGCTGAGAGATTCGAACTCCCAACCGTCGGTTTTGGAGACCGCTGTTCTACCAATTGGAACTACGCCCCTGCAAAGTGGATGCCTATTATACTTACGCAATTCATTAACACAAGAGTAAAGATACCCATCTGATAAAATCTTCGCGGTTAATAAGTTTACAGACCCGATAATCAGATTAATCCTGTCGCTTTCATCCGTTTAGAAGCGTTTTATTGATACAAACTAGCCTCTTCTTTCGTTAATCTACTCGTAATAACTCACCTTTATAAAAATCACATAACAACCAAATTTGCTCAAATTGATGGGTTTTTGGAAAGGCTACTTTTTTTATTACCGCTTCAAAATCACTCTTATGCCAAATAGTACTGGCGTTACGAATTAACAACCAGGTACGTTTTGAGTAATAACGCTTAGTCGCTTTTTGTTTGAGCAATCGTCCTAATGCTGATTGCAGTCGATGCTCACTGGGCTGTTGAGCCATGTCAGCTAAGTCACGCTGCATTTGTATCGACAGTGGTCGGCCTAGCACGGCCATTGCTTCGGTTTCACTAGCGTATAAATGCGCTACTTCTATATCGAGTTGCTCATTTGCTTGATAACAGCTTACATCAGGTCTATCGGGTTCATTATGCCAAATGTGGCGCATATGAATGCCGGTTTGCTGTTCATAGCAACGCAAAAACAACTTAGCTGCACCGTGCTCTAATTGTTGTTTTTCGGCATCACTGCTGCGTTTCATTCAAGACCTTATAAACGTTATTTAACAACGATGAAGCGCCAAACCTAAATGTCTCTGGAGCTAAATAATCATGGCCCATAATCTCGGTTGTTAGTTGCATATAAGCATTGGCATCTACAGAGGTTTTTACCCCGCCAGCGGCCTTAAAGCCAACTGGTTTTGATGACTTTTTAATAACTTTAAGCATAATTTCAGTTGCTTCAAGCGTGGCGTTAACCGCGACTTTACCGGTGCTGGTTTTTACAAAATCAGCTCCCCCTTGAATAGCAAGCTCGGTTGCTTGAGCAATAAGTGCAGGTGTTTTTAGTTCACCGCTTTCAATAATCACTTTAAGTTTAGCGCGACTACCACATGCTTTTTTACTTTCACTCACGTATTCCAGCACCGTATCAGCTTCACCTTTTATAAGTGCTTTGTAAGGAATGACTAAGTCAATTTCATCGCCCCCCCGCTCTATAGCTATTAGTGTTTCATTGAGCACTTCATTGAGTGGCGCATCACCAGAGGGAAAGTTAGTTACGGTGGCCACTTTTACATGACTCAATAACCGATTAGCGAGTGCTATTTTTGCATCATCTACAAATTCACTAAACACACAAACTGCAGCAGGCGTGCCTAACTTAGGATCAATACTGTTTACTAATGCATTAATACTAGCTTGACTATCATCGGTGTTTAAACTGGTTAAATCCATTAAACTAACAGCCAGCATGGCGTTTTGAATGTTATTTGTCATTTTATGCCCATGAAATTTTAGAAACCTTAAACTATATACGTATCATAGCTTAATCTTGCTATAGCTCATAACCAAACACTATAAGCGTGTTTTTTATACTAAACAGCACTCCACCCCTTACTAAATAAGATTTAGACCTAAAAAACACAGTTTATATAACTTTTAAGTATATCAACTAAGATTTAATTATTTTTTACTTATCAATAGCCGCTATATTCTGCCTTTGCTTTATACACTTTATTATCTTTTTTAGGGGCGTTACTCAGTGCAATATTTACCTATCTTTACCAAACTCGACAACAAGCCAGTATTGGTAGTTGGCGGTGGAGAGGTTGCCTTGCGAAAATGCCGCGCGTTCTTAAAAGCGCGTGCCGCTGTAACCTTAGTTGCCCCATGGTTTTGTGATGAATTAAAAGAGCATGCTCACAACAATGAAGTAACATTAATAGATGCCTATTTTGAAGAGTCACATCTTGATGGCAAAATTTTGATTATTGCCGCCACCGACAATGATGAAGTTAACAATACGGTTTTTGAACTCGCCAATGCACGTAATGTGTTTGTAAACGTGGTCGATGATCAACCTAAATGTACCTTTATTTTCCCCTCTATTGTTGATCGCAACCCAATTACCATTGCGATTTCAAGTGCAGGTACCGCGCCAGTATTAGCAAGGCGTTTACGTGAAAAGCTCGAAACACTTATCCCGCAACATATTGGCCCGCTAGCCAACTTAGTCGGTGGCTTTCGCCATAAAGTAAAACAGCGCTTTAAACACTTTGCCGATCGTCGGCAGTTTTGGGAAGGCGTATTTGATTCATCAGTAGTGAGTAAAGTCCAAACCGGTGACACCCATGGCGCTGAGCAACAATTAGGGCAAATGCTAGATGCCAAAGTTGAACCAGAAGGCGAAGTATACGTAGTGGGTGCAGGCCCAGGGGATCCAGAGCTACTCACACTAAAAGCATTGCAACTAATGCAACAAGCCGATGTGGTGGTATATGATTACTTGGTTTCCGATGAAATCATGGAATTAGTGCGCCGCGATGCTGATTTAATTTGTGTGGGTAAACGCTTAGGCGATCATAGCGTAGCTCAAGAAGATACTAATCAGATGCTAGTTGATTTAGCGCAGCAAGGTAAAAAAGTATGCCGTATTAAAGGGGGCGACCCGTTTATTTATGGCCGTGGTGGCGAAGAAGTACAAGTACTGGCAGCCAATAACGTAAATTACCAAATAGTGCCAGGTATAACAGCGGCCGCAGGCTGTAGTGCCTATGCAGGCATTCCTTTAACGCATCGCGACCATGCCCAAGCTATTCAATTTGTTACTGGTCACTGTAAAAAGGAAGGCCAAGAGCTTAATTGGCAGTCGCTTGCTCAAAAAAACCAAACACTGGCTATTTATATGGGGGTGATTAAATCGCCGCATATTCAAGCTGAGCTATTAAAACATGGGCGAGAAGCAACAACACCAGTGGCAATTATTGAAAACGGCACCCGTAAAAATCAACGTGTTGTCACAGGACAGTTAGACCAATTAGCACAGTTAATTGAGCAGCATCAAATAATTTCGCCCGCGTTACTGATTATCGGTGAAGTAGCCTCACTGCATGACCAATTACACTGGTTTGGCGAAAAAGCGCAGATCAGTAGTTTTGCTCAACCGCTGACAGACGTAGCGTAATTTAACAGATTTTAATTTAATCATTTTAGTAGGACGACCAACAATGGCTTTAACTCACCTTCAGCAACTTGAAGCTGAAAGTATCAAAATCATGCGCGAAGTCGCCGCTGAGTTTGAGAACCCAGTTATGCTTTACTCAATCGGTAAAGACTCATCGGTACTTTTGCATTTAGCACGTAAAGCATTTTACCCTGCAAAGATTCCATTTCCGTTATTACACGTAGACACCAACTGGAAGTTTCGTGAAATGATTGAGTTTCGCGACCGTTTAGCTAAAGAGTACGGCTTTGATTTAATCGTACACAAAAACCCTGAAGGCATCGAAATGGGTGTAGGCCCATTCACGCATGGTTCGGGTAAACATACCGATATCATGAAAACTCAAGGGCTAAAGCAAGCGCTGAATAAATACGGTTTTGATGCCGCATTTGGTGGCGCACGTCGTGATGAAGAGAAATCACGCGCCAAAGAGCGTGTTTACTCATTTCGTGATAAACACCATCGCTGGGATCCTAAAAACCAACGCCCTGAGCTTTGGAATACCTATAACAGCCAAGTGAACCCAGGTGAAAGCATTCGTGTATTCCCACTATCTAACTGGACTGAACTAGATATTTGGCAATACATTTATCAAGAAAACATCGAAATGGTGCCACTGTATCTTGCTAAAGAGCGCCCTGTGGTAGAGCGCGATGGCACGCTAATTATGGTTGATGACGATCGCATGCCGCTTAATGAAGGTGAAGTACCGCAAATGAAGTCGGTTCGCTTTAGAACATTAGGCTGTTACCCGCTGACTGGTGCAGTTGAATCTACCGCCAGCAATCTAACCGAAATTATTGAAGAAATGCTGCTTTCATCGTCATCTGAACGTGAAGGTCGAGTGATCGATCATGACTCAGCAGGCTCTATGGAGAAGAAAAAACGTGAGGGGTATTTCTAATGTCTAACCTAAATAACGATACGTTTAACGAAGTAAAAGAAATTGGTATAGACGCTTACCTAGCACGTCAACAAGATAAAAGCTTATTGCGTATGCTGACTTGTGGCAGTGTGGATGACGGTAAATCAACCCTCATTGGCCGCCTACTGCACGATAGTCACCAAATTTATGAAGATCAGCTAGCCGCGCTTCATAAAGATAACGAAAAAGTGGGTAACGCCGGTGAAGAGCTTGATTTAGCACTGTTAGTTGATGGCCTTCAAGCTGAGCGTGAGCAAGGCATAACAATTGACGTAGCGTACCGTTATTTCTCAACCGCTAAGCGTAAGTTTATTATTGCCGACACCCCAGGGCATGAGCAGTACACCCGTAACATGGTTACCGGTGCATCAACCAGTGATGTTGCCATTATTTTAGTGGATGCACGTTATGGTGTGCAGGTACAAACTAAACGTCATAGTTTTATTTGTGACTCATTAGGTATTAAGCAGTTTGTGGTTGCGGTTAACAAAATGGATATTGTTGATTTTGACGAAACGGTTTATGAAAAAATTAAAGCTGACTATTTAAAATTTGCCGAGCAACTTAACGTATCAAACATTAAGTTTGTGCCTATGTCGGCACTTAAAGGCGATAACGTAGTAACCCGCTCTGCACATACTCCTTATTACACCGACAAGCCGTTGCTTGAGCTGTTAGAAGACTCACCAGCAGCTGAAATTGACACCGGTTTTGAAGCGCGTCTTCCGGTGCAATACGTGGTACGCCCTAATCTAAACTTCCGGGGTTTTCAAGGCACGCTTACATCGGGTAAATTACGTGTAGGTGATGAAGTGAAGGTACTGCCTTCAGGTAAAACATCACATATTAAAGAAATTGTTACTTTTGATGGCAACCTCGACACCGCCGAAGCTGGCCAAGCAATTACAGTGACCCTCAACACTGAAATAGATATTAGCCGAGGAGACGTTATTGTACCTGCGAATTCGCAAGCTCAAGTAACCAACCAATTACAGGCTAAAATTGTGTGGATGCACGAGTCACCATTGGTACTCGGTAAAAGCTACAACCTTAAGCTTGGCAGTAAAAACACCTCGGCCATGGTCACAAAAATTGATCACACAATTGATGTAAACACGCTAGAGCATGGCAGTGCAGATTCATTGCAGTTAAACGAAATTGCGATTGTGACACTGGAGCTGACCGAGACTATTTTAGCCGATCAGTACCATCATAATCATGAAACCGGTTCGTTTATTCTTATTGATCGTTTATCAAACTTAACGGTTGCAGCGGGAATGATAGAACAGGTACTGCAAAGTGAAGAAAACGCGGGACAATTTAGCGACTTTGAAGTTGAATTTAATGCCCTCGTACGCAAGCACTTCCCGCATTGGCAAGCGCTTGATATCTCAAAGCTATAACGTTAATGAACGCCTGTTAGGAACATTTAAAGCATGGTAGAACAGCTCATTTTAACAGGCATTATGTTGCTTTTAGTCGGGTGCCTGTTTGGCACCCGTATTAATCCTGCATGGTTATTTGTTAGTGCCATAGGCACCAGCTACCTAACCGGGTTAATAGATTTAGAAAGCATGCTGGTTAATTACACTAACTCATCATTAATTACTTTAGTGTTATTAATTTTAGTGTCGATAGCGATAGAAAAAACCACACTTATTCAACGCTTAGCTAAATCGTTATCCAGTGGTAGTTTAGTTAAGTCAGTAACTAAATTAGGGCTTTCTACCGCCTTTTTATCGTCGTTTACTAATAATACCGCGGTGGTTGCCTCTTTAATTACCGCCATAAAGGATAACCCAAATCACTCCCCTTCAAAGCTGCTGTTACCCTTATCGTACACCGCTATTTTAGGGGGGACGATTACGCTTATTGGTACCTCTACTAACTTAATTGTAAATGGTTTTGCAGTAGATGCCGGTATGGCGCCATTGGGCTTTTTTGACTTTACCTTGGTGGGTTTGGGCGCACTCAGTATTGGCTTAATCACTATTTTAGTGATGCTAAAATGCCTGCCCGACAATGGTAAAAATAGCCAAGAGGTGGTGCCTTTTTATTTAGAAGGGAAAGTACAAAGTGGTTCTAAACTAATAAACCGCACCGTAGAAGAAAACGGTTTACGCGATTTAAAAGACTTGTTTTTGGCTGAAATTATTCGCGATGGCAACCGCATTTGCGCCGTGACCCCGCAACATATTATTCAACAAGACGACATACTGCTGTTTGTAGGCGATATAAAGTCGGTACCTTTACTTACTCGTTTTGACGGCTTAAAAGTGGTGCATGACAAACACGAAAAAGACATAGAACACCTCGTTGAAGTTGTCGTTAGTCAGTCGTCTAAATTAATTGGCAAAACGGTAAAAGAAGCCCGCTTTAGAGAGCAATTTCATGCGGCCGTTATTGCTATTCGCCGTGGTCACGACCGCTTACAAGGCGGGCTTGGGCAAGTGCGCTTACAAGCGGGTGATTCATTAATCCTCGCCCCTGGTAAAAGCTTTTATGACTTAACTAACTTAAAGCGCGAATTTGTGTATATTTCAGGGCTTGATTTACAAACCCACCTCGGTGCAAAACAATCAAACATTGTATTGTTAAGTTTTGCAGGTGTGCTGGGATTAAGTATTTTAGGTGTAGTACCGCTGGTTAAAGGCTTATTAGTGTTACTTATTGGGCTGATGTTGTGTGGCACGATTAAGCTGAGCGAAATAAAACGCCGCTTTCCTATTGAGTTACTTGCCGTAGTAGGCAGTGCCATAGGTTTAGCTAAGCTGATGATAGGCACCGGCCTTGCTGGGCAAATATCAGACGCTATGTTTGTAGTGCTAGGCGACTTTGGCCCCTATGGCGCGTTTATCGCTATATTTTTAATGACCGTATTATTTACCGAATTAATCACTAATAATGCCGCAGCAGCGCTATCGTTTCCGGTTGCCTACTCATTAGCCATTGGCTTTAACGTAGAACCTTTACCGTTTATTATGGCGGTTGCATTTGGCGCTTCAGCCAGCTTTATTTCACCTTTTGGTTATCAAACTAATCTAATGGTTTATAGCGCGGGTAACTACCGACTAAAAGACTATGTAATGATGGGACTACCGCTTTCTATTATTTATTCAATCACCGTACTGACTTTGATCCCGCTGGTATTTCCGTTTTAATGCCCGCGTTTATAGCATAAAGAGACACAGCAAATGGATAACAATATTGTTTGGCATAATTACGCCACCACTAAAGTACAGCGCAGCGAACAAAAAAAGCATAAGCCGGCTATTTTATGGTTTACTGGTTTTTCTGGCTCAGGTAAAAGTACCGTTGCGAATGCACTAGAAGCAGCACTCAATCAGCAAGGTGCGCACACGTACCTACTTGATGGCGACAATGTACGCCATGGTTTATGTAAAGATTTAGGCTTTAGTGATGCCGATCGCGTTGAAAATATCCGCCGCGTAGGCGAAACCGCCAAGCTAATGGTTGACGCTGGTTTGTTAGTCCTTACTGCGTTTATATCTCCCTTTAAAGCTGAGCGCGACATGGTTCGTGAGTTAGTTGATGAGGGTGAATTTATCGAGGTATTCATCGACACCCCTCTTGAGGTGTGTGAAAGTCGCGACCCAAAAGGCTTATATAAAAAGGCGCGCGCTGGTGAAATTAAACACTTTACCGGGATTGATTCTACTTACCAGCCGCCAGTTAATCCTGAAATAATTTTAGATACCAGTAAAAACACCCTAGACCAATCGGTAGCTCAACTGATAACGTATCTAAAACATCAGCATATACTATAGGCCCATCTAATGAACCAAACTGAACTGCTAGAAGAAACCCTTATTCTCGCTCGCGAAGCGGGAAGCGCGATTATGGGTATTTACAACAAAGACTTTAACGTTGAATACAAAGCTGATGAAAGCCCCGTAACCGACGCCGACTTAGCAGCTCATAAAATCATTAGTGCCGGACTAAAAAAGCTCACTCCCGATATTCCTGTATTGAGTGAAGAAAGTGCCGACATTGGTTGGGACGTACGCCAAACATGGAACAGCTATTGGCTGGTTGACCCAATTGATGGCACCAAAGAATTTATTAAAAAGAACGGCGAGTTTACCGTTAATATTGCCCTAATCGAAAACGGCAAACCAGTTTTAGCTGTGGTTGATGCCCCTGCGCTAGGTGTATCGTACATAGCCGCTGAAGCCATTGGTGCTTTTAAAGACAAAGGCGATGAGCGCATCGAGCTTAAAGTCACCACTAAGCCTAACAAAGGCCTCATTCGTGTTGTAGGCAGCCGCTCGCACCCTTCCCCCGATTTAGCTGAATTTGTAAAACGCTTTGATGAGGTTGAAATGGTGTCAAAAGGCAGCTCACTGAAACTGTGTTTAGTCGCCGAAGGCAGTGCTGATATTTACCCCCGCTTAGGCCCAACCTGCGAATGGGACACAGGCGCGGGGCATGCCATTGCCGAAATAGCCGGCGCTAAAGTAACTAAGCTCGATGGCACCCCGCTTATTTATAACACCAAAGATGAGTATTTGAATCCATATTTTGTGGTGAGTGCGGTGGAAGAATAAAAGCTAAGAGCTTCGAGCTGTTAGCCACGAGCAGCTCGATGTAAACCTAAACACCGTAGGTTGGGTTGAGTGGAACGAAACCCAACAAGTACCCGTTAACCATCCTCGCTATTTCGCACTAAACAAGAACTTGTCCACGAATGATAAAGTGCACTAAAACACAGCAAGGTTATGAACATACCAAGTGATAATATAACCTTTTCTATTAGGGTTTGTTCAGGCTTTTGGTCAAGTATGCTTTTTAAGAGATAAAGAAAGTAAAATAGGTACACGCACCGATGCCTATAATCAGCATAAAGAGCCGCTTTATTAAATTACCTTCAGTAGGAGAAATTTCCTCACCGGTATATGGTGCATAAATACTTCTTTTTAATATAAATGCATAGATATATCTATAACAAAAGAAAAATACAAACACGCAAAACAACAACTTTTCTACTGACTCAAAACCTATGAAAAAAGTAGCTCCTAACACAAACCATAAAATACCGAATAATATAACAATGGCTTTCTTTTTATCCATACTGACCGCCTTTATTTGTTCTTTAAGTTCTTTATTTATAAACCTTAATAGGCGTTTTAGTTAAAAGATTTGGACGTGTTGTAGCCTGTGAAAATCTAAGTAAAGTTTTTAGCCTTTATTAAATTGCGTTGTTAGCGATGGAATTTATAGTCGGTAACCCTAATTTTTTAGTTATCGCTGAAAATTGAGCTTTTGTGTATGGTCCATAAACAAATTCGTTGTGTTCAGCAAACTTGTTATCTTTGACTTTATCAATATAGTAAAAAGCACAAACATTATTCGGACAAGCATAAGCCGAAATATATTTTTCGTTAGATTTAATATTTATTAGTTCATCGAGTCGCCCAATATATGCGCCCTGACCAAGGCTGTAACCTAACCTTTTGGTATCATCAATGTAATACACTTTATAAGGTTGCTCCTCCCAAATTGGAGAGCACCCATTAAGAAGTAATGATATTAAAACTAAACATATTCTCACACACTTCCCTGCATTCTAGTAACTTGCTCAAATTACACCCTTATAGTTCACATGAGCGCGTTCTTATTTTGTGAACATCTATTAGTAGCAAACTGTGTAAATGATTACCAATTATATTTAAGCGAGGTATTCTACTATGTGTAAAAAAGCATGACATGGAGTAAGGCCTTGTTTTTAGTTTTCGATAAAAGTCCAAAAGAATGACCTACTCCAGTTTGCTAGTAATATCGGTTATAAGTTTTTCTAATTACCTACCATTAATCGAACGATTTTTAAAGGCGGTAACCCCTAACGATTTTGCTGTGCTATAAAAGCAAGCGAGTGTTGATTGAATAAGTCTGGGCGTTCTACGTTACAAACATGGCCGCAATGGTGAATAGTTTGCAATACGCTATTTTTATGACGCTTAACCATTTCTTTAACCGGGCCAAGGAACATGTGATCTTCTTTACCCATAATGTAAAGAATGGGTATATCAATGTCTTTTTCTTTGAAATACTGCATTAAAGGATTTACGTCCATGGCTAATTTAAACCATTTTATAAACTCTTTTTGGCACAAGCGTTTTGCTTCACGAACAAACAAAAGTCGAGACTCTTTATGACGCTTTTTCGGCATCATAATAAAAGCAAATAAACGATACAGCCACATGTAAGGCAACAAGTGTTTAAAGGTATTGCCTAAATAAACCAAGGTATTACTACGAGTGTTAAAACGAGTAACAGCTCCGCCTAGCACCATGCTAGAAACATATTGCGGGGCGATTTCTGCAATATTTCGAATAAGAATTGTGCCCAATGAAATACCAACAAAGTGTGCGCTGGTGATATTGTTATGATCTAACACATCGATAATGTCTTTAGAGACATTATTAAATGAGTAATTATTATCAACAAAGTTTTGTAATAGATCATTAGATTTACCGTGACCACGAAGATCAAGCAACAACACATTATATTCTTTTTTATAAGCTTTAAGCTGACGAAACCAGATTGCCGAACTACCCCCTGCGCCATGGACAAATACAACCCATGTTTTACTGGTTTCGTGCACAAAAATAGTATGGAAAAGAATGTCTTTGCTCATTGCAATTAGCGGCCTATTTACTTCATTTGGCTTATTAAATTGTAGAAAGTATAACCGAGTTTAGAAAAAATCTCTTATGAAGTTCCTATTAATGGCTTCAATATTACAGGATAAAACCCGTTTTGAGTTGTTAGCTATAAATTAACTGGCCAAGAAAGTGAGCAAGCATTCTCAATTCTCATAAGTACACTTATCAATCATTCACTGAGTTAATCTATACCAAGTACACATTGACTTGAAAATAACTTTTCAGATTGTATGTCCCGCCTTTCACACCAATCATGCTGATTATTCACTCATTTCGCGGCATATTCCCGCGCTAATTGCTTGCCTTTTGAGCACTGTTTCATATTCGTGACAGTCAGTAACTAATACGCTACAACAAATTTATATCCACGACATAAAAACACATGAAATGTGTGGTTAAAAACTATATTCTTCGGCGCAATTATTATGATAAATAATGGATACACACACATGACAACATCTCAAGGTGCAACGCTTTCAAATGCACCAGCACAAGACGCACACACGTCTAAATCAAAATGGAACCTGCATGATACGCAGTGGACACTGAGCCTTTTTGGCACCGCAGTGGGTGCTGGTATTTTATTTTTACCGATTAATATTGGTATTGGTGGTTTTTGGCCGCTGATTATTATGGCGTGTTTAGCCTTTCCTATGACCTTTTTGGCACACCGTGGTTTGGCGCGTTTTGTATTATCGTCAAAAAATAAAGAGGCTGATTTTACTGATGTAGTAGAAGAACACTTTGGCGTAAACGCGGGTCGGCTGATCTCCTTGTTATACTTTTTATCGATTTTCCCCATTTTGCTTATTTACGGTGTCGGCTTAACCAATACGGTAGACAGCTTTATGGTCAATCAATTAGGGATGGAGTCGCCGTCACGCGTTGTTTTATCGGGTATTTTAGTTGCGCTAATGATTGGCTTAATGATGGGCGGTGAACGCTTAATGCTGCGCGCCTTTGCTATTTTAGTTTATCCACTTGTGGGTATTTTGTTCTTTTTGTCTCTGTATTTAATCCCAAGCTGGCAAATGCCCGATACAGCCTTGCCTGAGCTAGGTAGCTTTAGTAAAACACTATGGTTATCAATTCCTATTATTGTATTTTCGTTTAGCCATGCAGCGGCTATTTCAAGCTTTGTTAATAAGCAACGCAGTCACTATGGTGACCTAGCAACGTCTAAGTCTGAAGCAATTCTAAAACGTACCAGCTTATTACTGATTACCTTTGTTTTGTTATTTGTGTTCTCATGTGTGTTATCGCTTACCGGTGACCAAATGGCTGAAGCAAAAGCGGCAAACGTCTCTGTTTTATCTTACTTGGCTAATATTACAGAAAACTCATTTATTGCAACGCTGGGGCCTTTGGTTGCCTTTATTGCGATAATGTCGTCGTTTTTAGGCCACTTTTTAGGGGCACGCGAAAGCTTTACTGGGTTAGTGACTAAACACTCAAGCATGAGCCCTAAAGTGGCTGATAAAGTGGGTGCGGTACTGATGTTTTTCGCTATTTGGTTCTGCGCGGTTAAAAACCCAAGCATACTAGATATGATGGATCAGTTATCAGGCCCAATCATTGCGATGATTTTATTCATTATGCCAATGATTGCAGTTTATAAAGTGCCTAGCTTACAAAAATACCGTAACCGTTTAAGTACCTTATTTGTACTGGCTGTTGGTTCATTAGCAGTGTGTGCGTTACTGTACAGCATGCTTAGCTAAGCAGTATTTATTACAAAAGCCCAGCGCATTTTGCTGGGTTTTTTTATGCCTGCGGTTTATCGCAAATGCTTTGTTTATATTGTTGATTGTGCAATGTTAGCTTATATATTCGCCTAAAAATAAGCCAACTATGCAAAACAATAAATGCGTTTTTTTACTCACTTTTATACTCATACTCCTTAGCCCTGTAATTAAAGCCGCTGAGCCTCCTACTATTTTATCAATGAAGGAAAGGGCCGCGTTTATCGATAGCATTACCGAAAAACGTATTAAAACGT
Source organism: Pseudoalteromonas sp. BSi20439 (assembly GCF_000241165.1). Lineage (NCBI taxonomy): Bacteria > Pseudomonadati > Pseudomonadota > Gammaproteobacteria > Alteromonadales > Pseudoalteromonadaceae > Pseudoalteromonas > Pseudoalteromonas sp. BSi20439. The sequence goes on along the minus strand of NZ_BADW01000223.1, from coordinate 79,473 downwards.
TATTGCCCACATTAATGCAGCAACACAATATAGATATGTGGCTAATGATAAGCCGCGAATATAATGAAGACCCGATATTAAAAACCATGCTGCCTGCTACATGGCTCTCGGCAAGGCGCACCACTATTTTATTATTTGCAGTTAACAAACAAGGCGGTGTTGACGCCTTTGCAATTGCACCTTACAAAATAGGAAGCATCTTTAAAAAGGCCTGGGATAAGCAAGCACAGCCCAATCAGTGGCGCGCACTTAATGAGCTAATTGAGCAATACCAACCACGAAATATTGCCCTTAATACATCAACAGACTGGGCTCATGCCGATGGCTTGGTACTGGGCGATTATAAACAATTAATGTCTACCCTACCTAAACCATATCAAAGCAAAATAATATCAGCCGAGCCGCTGGCTGTTTCATGGCTTGAACAACGTATTCCCGAAGAAGTAGATATGTATAAGCATATTGTATCTATTGCCCATCATATTATTGCTGAGGGATTCTCCAGTAATACCATTACGGTTGGAGAGACAACCAGCGACGATTTAGTGTGGTGGTTTAGAGAGCGGGTAAGGGAGCTTAAGCTGCAAACGTGGTTTCATCCTAGCATTGCAATACAACGCGCCGACAGCAAATCGTTCGACCATGAAGACAGCTTTACCAACGGCTATGCCGATAATGTTATTCAAGCAGGCGACTTATTACATGTCGATTTTGGCATTAATTATTTGCGCTTAAATACCGACACTCAACAACACGCGTATGTTTTAAAACCAGGCGAGACAAAAGCTCCCGATTACCTAGTTGATGCGTTAAAAAAGGGTAATAAGCTACAAGACATTTTTACAGCTGAATTTACAGCTGAATTTACAGCTGGTAAAACAGGTAATCAGGTTTTAAAAGCCGCCCGTGAAAAAGCCATTGCACAGGGGTTAAAGCCCACTATTTATACTCACCCGCTTGGCTATCATGGTCATGCAGCTGGCACTACATTAGGTATGTGGGATGCTCAGCAAGGTGTACCGGGGGATGGCGATTACCCGCTGCATTTAAACACGGCATATTCTATTGAGCTTAACAATGCGGTGTTTATAAAACCGTGGAATAAAGAAATAAGAATAATGCTAGAAGAAGACGCCATGTTTGATAAAACAGGTGTGTGGTATCTCAATGGCCGACAAACCGAGTTATTACTCGTTAAGTAACATTAAACAACACATATAAAAATGGCGCTCAATGAGCGCCATTTTTATTTAATGCGTTGCTATTATTCTGTATCTGGCAGATTACGGCCATAGAATATTTCTTGCATTTCACGCGTCAGTTTTGAACGAATTTCTTCTTCTTCGTCATCTGACAAATCATCTGTAGAAATACCAAATAAATAGGTGTTTAAGTCGGTTTCTTTTAACATCATTTTGGTGTGGAACAGATTTTCTTGATACACGTTCACGTCCATCATTTGGTACGCTTCTTTGGTATCTTCTGTCATGAAGTTTTGAATCGAGTTAATTGCATGATCAATGTAATGTTTAACGCCATTTACATCACGGGTAAAGCCACGTACACGGTAATCAATCGTTACCACATCAGACTCAAGACTATGAATTAAGAAGTTTAACGCTTTAAGTGGTGAAATAATGCCACAGGTTGATACTTCAATATCCGCACGGAAAGTACAAATGCCATCATCAGGGTGTGCTTCAGGGTATGTATGAACGCATATATGGCTTTTATCAAGGTGTGCAACCACTGAGTCAGGTAATGGCCCTGGCGCTTCATCAGCATCATAATTTTGCTGCTCTTCTACCGGCTCTTCTGAAACTAAAATAGTTACGCTGGCACCCTGTGGCTCGTAATCTTGACGTGCAACGTTTAATATATTGGCACCAATAATATCAACCACATCGCCTAAAATGTCGGTTAGTCTATCTGCACTATACTGCTCATCGATATATTCTATGTATTCTTTACGTTGTTGCTCTGTTTTTGCATAGCAAATATCGTAAATACTAAAGCTTAAGCTTTTGGTTAAATTATTAAAGCCATGAAGTTTAAGTTTATCGAAGGGTTTGTTCATAATAAACCAACCTATAAATTAGTGAAATCTGCACCTGCAGAATGAAAAGTTCGCGGATTTTATACGAATTTCACTCACGGAAAAAGCGTTATTTTCCCTGTTCTTGAACAACTTCGTGGCTATGAGTAATTTCTACTGTTTTATCAAGCATTAATGCAACAGAACAATACTTTTCAGCGGAAAGCGAAACCGCTCGTTCTAAGTGTTTTTCAGAGACATCATTACCAGTTACAACAAAGTGTAAATTAATTTTTGTAAACACCCGCGGGGCTGTTTCTGCTCGCTCAGCAGTTAACTGCACATCAACGGATGAGAAGTCTTGTTTGGTTTTTTTTAAAATGCTAACAACATCAACCGACGAACAACCACCCACAGACATCAGTACCATTTCCATTGGACTCGGTGCAGCTCCATCACTGCCCGCATCAAATACCACATTATGGTTGCTGTTAGAGCGACCTATATACGTATTACCTTCAACCCATTTTACATTTGCTTGCATTGTTTTATCTCAATAATTTATATTCATAACACGCAGACACTCACGCGCATTTAAAATTAAATAGCGAATAAAGCGTGGTTTTTAAAGGGGGACTATTAATTAATTGCGTTATCAAATAAGTTTTTGACTAGCCCAGCAAACTCGTCAATAAAAGCATGCTGTTCGACTGTAACAGTGTGGGAAGTCACACTACTAAGTACTTCTTGTAAATCGTAAACAATACCATCAACTTCGCGTACAATTTGGCTACGTTGCTCAGTAGAAAGATCAGGATGCTGTTGGCAAATGAGTATCACATTTTCGGCAATGACATCTTCAATTAACTCAATAACGGTTGGTGCGCCGGGCTTTATTTCGCCTGGTTTCTCAAACATCGCTAAATTCTGAGTTAGGTACATTATTAAATCATCGTACCCTTGCCTGTTTAAAACCATCGTTTATTTACCTCGCAATTACTGATGCTTAATTTAAGCAGAAAGCACTGATAATTGCTAGCTTTGTGAGATTGCAATACAAAAAAAGCAGCCGAAGCTGCTTTTATACTAATTAAGTCGTACTTAATCTATTTTTAAGCCTGGGCTTAATGTTGCCGGCATGGTTACTTTTTCAAGTTCCACAGAAGCAACAGGGTATGCACAGTAATCGGCAGCGTAATAAGCGCTTGCTCTGTGATTACCTGAGGCACCAATACCACCAAACGGTGCAGCACTTGATGCACCTGTAATTGGGCGGTTCCAGTTAACAATACCCGCACGAATACGGCGTAAGAAATGATCGTAATCAGCTTGGTTATCACTTAGTAAACCTGCTGATAAACCAAAGCTAGTGTCGTTTGCTTTATCAATCGCTTGGTCAAAATCGTCAAAGCGGAATACTTTTAGAAGCGGACCAAAATGCTCTTCATCCGGGAAGTCATTAATATTTGTACACTCAATAATACCCGGTGTAACAAAACCAGTATTTGCTGTGTGTTCAAGCTCAACTAATACTTCTCCACCCATGGCTTTTAGCTCATCTTGTGCTTTAACCATACCAGCCGCTGCGGCCGCTGATATCATTGAGCCCATAAATGGTTGGTCAGCGTCGTCGTAGTTACCAACTTTAATTGCTTTAGTCGCTGTAATTAAACGCGCTAAAATTTCATCGCCTTTAGCACCTGTTGGTAAAAACAGTTTACGCGCACACGTACAACGTTGGCCGCTTGAGATAAACGCAGACTGCACAATATCATGCACTACAGCGAGAGTATCTTCTGCATCTTTAACGATTAGCGGATTATTACCACCCATTTCAAGCGCTAAAATCTTGCCTGGTTGACCTGCGAACTGTTCATGTAAAATATGACCCGTACGTGAAGACCCAGTAAAGAATAAACCATCAATGCCTTTGTGTGACGCCAATGCTTTACCTGTTTCTACTTCACCTTGTACTAAGTTAATAACCCCTGCTGGTAAACCGGCTTTTTCCCATAGTTTAAGGGTTAGCTCAGCCACCATAGGTGTAAGTTCAGAGGGTTTAAATACCACAGTATTACCAGCTAAAAGTGCAGGTACAATGTGGCCATTTGGTAAGTGCCCAGGGAAATTATAAGGACCAAATACAGCAACAACACCATGTGGCTTATGACGGATCATCGCACGACCTTGCGGCATGGCGTTTTCAACATCACCTGTACGATCTAAAAATGCTTTTTCAGCAATGGCAATTTTACCTACCATAGCGCCCGCTTCAGTACGTGTTTCCCAAAGTGGTTTACCTGTTTCTTGTGCAATAGCAACCGCTAGCTCTTCGCTGTGCTCTTTTAATGTTGCAGCAAAGGTTTTTACAATTTCTAAACGCTCACTAAAGCTTTTATCAGCCCAGCTATAAAATGCTTCACGTGCTGATGCTACAGCGCTGTCTACTTGCTCTGCGCTTGCAGCTGATGCCTGCCAAATAACGTCGTTATTTGCAGGGTTAACTGAATTAAATTCTGTGCCTTGGCCTTGTGACCATTGACCATTAATAAATTGTGCAGGATGAGTCATATACTTTCTCCTAAATTAAACTGGGGTAGCAGTAACAAAATCGCCCGATTTTAAATGTAATGCATCAGCAAGTTCTTGCGTAAGCACCAGGCTATTAGAACGCGAATCAAATGCCATTGGCGCTACGGTTGCTCTAAAGTCTTCAAGCTTATCATTGGCTAGTAATACCATGGTATCGCCTGTCATCTCGCCAATTTCAACACTAAAGTTTTGTGCATTACGAATGGTGGCAATGTTATCTACTTTTGCTTCAACGGTTGGACCCGCATCAAAAATGTCAACGTAACCATTAAAGGTAAAGCCTTCGCTTTTTAATAACTGAATAGCTGGGCGCGTATTATCGTGTACTTGACCAATGACCGCTTGCGCTTCTTTACTCAATAAATTGACGTAAATTGGGTATTTAGGCATTAACTCAGCAATAAACACTTTTTGCCCGATTCCCGTCAGATAATCTGCAGTTGGGAAATCCATTGAGAAAAAGTGTTCTTCAAGCCATTGCCAAAATGGGCTACTGCCGTTTTCGTCAGATACGCCACGCATTTCTGCGATAACGGTTTGTGCAAAGCGTTGCTGATGTTGTTTTATAAACATAAAGCGTGCTTTTGAAAGCAGCTTACCGTTACAGTTTTTACGATAACCGTCTTTTAAAAACAGTGTACACAGCTCTGTAGCCCCAGTGTAGTCGTTACAAAGGGTGAGAATATCTACCGCTTTATATACATCTAGCGTGCGCGAAGAGTGAATCACTTTACTCAAATGGTAATGATAAAATGCGTCATCTAAGCCAACTGCCGCTTCAATACCTGAAGTACCAACTACTTCGCCAGTTTCAGTGTCTTCAAGTACAAATAAGTACCCTTCATCACCGGGTTGTGACGTGGTTTTTGTAAATGAATTAACAGAATGTGCAATCTTCTTTTGTAATAACTCTTCGTTATTAGGTAAAGAAGTAAAGCCATGTCCCGACTCGTCGGCGATGGTTACTAAAGCTGCATAATCACTTTTTTGGATTGGGCGAAGGATCATCATGAATCCGCTTACTCCCTTATATATAACGGTAAATAGGAACTGCAAGGGCAAACAATGTTTGCCCTTAGAGAAGTTAAATTAGCGATTACGCATTTACAACGTGGGCTACTGCTTTTTCAAAGCGTGCCATACCTTCGCGAATATCAGCTTCTGGTATTACCAAAGATGGAGTAAAACGAACCACATCAGCACCTGCCACAAGTGACATTAAGCCATGCTCAGTACCCGCAACTAAAAACTCTTTAGCGCGTCCTTTGTACTGCTCATTTACTACGGCACCGATTAATAAACCTTGGCCACGAATTTCACTAAATACGTGGTACTTTTCGTTGATCGCATTAAGTAGCTCGGTAAATAACGCCGCTTTTGCTTTAACGCCCGCTAATACTTCTGGATTATTCACAGTATCAAATGCGGCTTCTGCAACAGCACAAGCTAGTGGGTTACCGCCGTAAGTAGAACCATGAGTACCTACTTTAAGGTGCTGTGCAATTTCAGTGGTTGTTAGCATGGCGCCAATTGGGAAACCACCACCGAGTGCTTTTGCTGAGGTTAAAATGTCAGGAACTACGTTTAAACCTTGGTATGCGTAAAGCTCACCTGTACGACCAACACCTGATTGCACTTCATCAAAAATAAGCAGTGCATTGTGCTTAGTACATAAATCACGAACGCCTTGTGCAAATTCGTCAGTTGGCGAGATAATACCGCCTTCACCTTGAATTGGCTCCATCATTACTGCACAGGTATTGTCACTGATCAGTGCTTCAAATGCGGCAAGATCATTGTAGTCACAATGAACAATATCACCAGGCTTAGGACCAAAACCGTCAGAGTAAGCCGCTTGACCGCCTACAGTAACCGTGAAGAAGGTACGACCGTGAAAACCTTTGTTAAAAGCAATAATTTGCGATTTTTCTGCGCCAAATTTATCAAGCGCAAAACGACGTACTAATTTAAGTGCCGCTTCGTTTGCTTCTGCGCCTGAGTTTGCAAAGTAAACTTTTTCTGCAAAGGTCGCATCAACCATTTTTTTAGCTAGACGCAATGCTGGCTCGTTGGTCATTACATTTGATAAATGCCAAATTTTTTCGCCTTGCTCTTTTAATGCACCTACTAATGCAGGATGGCAATGGCCAAGACAGTTAACGGCAATACCACCAGCAAAGTCGATAAACTCTCGTCCTTGTTGATCCCATACACGAGAGCCTTCGCCTCGAACTGGAATTACGCTTGAAGGTGCGTAGTTAGGAACCATTACGTGATCAAATAATTCGCGATTGACTGTCATTTTATTTCCTCTTAATTGTGTGCATCACAAAGCAGTAGAATAGGGGTGTGATTATTGTTAATAACCAAATAGGTGGGCAAAATTAATACGATTATATTTGCCTGAAACTACGTTGTGGTTCAATTTTCAGGCGCTCATTATTTCAGAAATTTGGGGTTATGTCTCTTCAAAAACTTTCATGTACCCCTTTAAAATAAAGGGCTTAAGATATTATTTCATAGATAGTGAATAACTATTTGGCAGCTAAAAATAACAAATGCTTACCTTAGTAAGCGCCTCTACAACGAAAAAGGCATGGCGCTTATAAACCAACAGCACATGAGGAAGTAGAATTAAAGTGAATGAATAGTCGCAAAAAAATTAACAGATTTAATCAATTTGCAGTGCCAAATTAGTAAAATTACCCGTTTGTAAGGTATCTAACTCTTTTTTAGTGAACTGATAATAGCTAAACCAGCTTTGTAATTCATCGTCTTCAATAAGCTGGTGCTCTTTTAAATTTAAGTATTGAGAGTAACAACGCGCTTTTAAAATTACTTGCGCTAATGGCAATAAACTATCGCCCTTTGCTACTCCATTCACTAACTGCTGCATAACACTGTCAAACGGCAAATATTTAAATGACATGCTCTCAATCACCTTAGCGCTAACAAGCAATGATTTTTCATTCAGCAGTGTCGTTAAAAATAGCGGGTCGGGCTTTAACTCCAATAACGCGGTATGTAGGTTTTTGTCACCTTCTTCACGAGCACGCTGTACTTTGCGTTGCCATACCTGATCAAACACTTTTAAATATAAACGTACTAAAGCAATTTGCCCCACATTCAGTAACATGCCCAGGGTAAATGCATGCATGGGGTTTACCCCATTAAGTTGAGCAAGCGTTTGCGCCGCAATGGCACAGGACATGGTGTTGTCTTTTAATCTGCGCTTTAATAGCGGAAATGGTGCTGTGCTGTGTGGCATCCAGTGACGCACACAAAAAGTAGGCACTACCAGTTGTAAGTTATCTAAACCGACGTAGCGTAATGCCAGTGCTGGGGTGTCTACTTTGACTGAGGTACTTTTACTGCGTTGCTTACGATAAAAAGGTAAATTAACTAAGGTAACCAACTCTCGTCCAAGCCAATTTAAGTCGTTAATTAACGGCTCTAAACGACCAACCGATGCCGCACGAGTTGCAAGAATATCAAGTATTGCGGGCACATTGTCATCTATGCCAATAGTGTCTTTGATAACAGAATCTATGTCTTCAAGGCGCTTGGCCATCACGGTCTCAATAACCGTATGTAATTTTTGACTGGTTTTTGCCTGCAACTTTTGATGTGAAGTGCTTTTTTGTTGACGCTTTTGCTGCGCAGCCACTTCAACTTCTAATAAGGTACGATTTTTAACCGGTTTACCATCATTGAGATCTAAGGTATGAATAAAGCCTATTTGCTGGTTGGCAAAACTATGACCCAGTAGCAAATCATGCGCTCGTTGATGTAGCACGTTAACAATACGCTGTTGCTGCAATGTGTCGGTCATAAGCTCTATCTTAGGGAAAAAGTAAATAGCTTGCAGGTATAAACCTAGAAGCGTGTTAAAAAGTTATCAAGTAAAGCTAAGCCTTGCTCTGTCAAAATTGCTTCAGGATGAAATTGCAAGCCTTCGAGTGCGAGCTCGTTATGTAATAATCCCATAATTTCATCACGCTGCCCAGTGTTGCTTTGCGTCCACGCTGTGACTTCTAGCGCTTTAGGCAATGAGTGTGCTTCAACAATTAAAGAATGGTAGCGGCACACTGTCAGCGGGTTAGGTAAACCTTTAAACATACCTTGATGCTGATGATATATTGGCGATGTTTTGCCATGCATCACCTGTTTAGCTCGCACTACTTTCCCGCCGAGTACCTGAGCAATCGTTTGATGCCCTAGGCAAATACCTAATATAGGATAAGTTCCTTTAAATTGCTCCACCACAGATAACGAAACCCCAGCCTCACTAGGGCTTTTAGGGCCTGGAGAAATAACAATGTGATCGGGGTTTAACTGTTTAATTTCGCTCAGTGTTATTTGGTCGTTACGTTTTACCAACACTTCTTGATCTAATCGTTGAAAATACTGTACCAAATTGTAGGTAAACGAATCGTAGTTATCGATCATTAAAAGCATGTAATAGAGTACTCAAAGTAATTAGGAATTGCAGGCATATTCTAACTGAAGGCTTTGCAGGTGTCAGTGTTTTGCAGCCCAGCAAATACAAATAGCCGACTTACAATCAGCAATGGTTGATTTATTTTAAATCAGCCCAAGCTCTATTGTATGAGTAATTGGGCAGTCACAGACTATCTATAAATAAAGTGACCTGCATTATTCAACAGAGTATTAAATACGTATAAGCAAGGAGTAACCTATGTTAGGCGAAGACCATTCATTAACTAAAGACTTTCCTGATTACACGCAAACTATTGCAAAACTCAATGCAAATGATGAAAACTTTGCAACCAAAGCAAAACAATATAAAGAAATCGATAAAGAAATTCGGGTACTTGAGCTACAAGACTCACCTATTGATGACGACGCTATGCAGCAGCTAAAGCATGACAGAATGGTATTGAAAGATTGGTTACATCAACAATTAACGGCTGCTAATTAATTGCTATTACTTGGCGTCTATTAAGTAATAGGCGCCAAAATTAAATTTTCATTTCCCCTTTCCTACCCTATGCTAATCATAACTTTAACCATCATGGTGCAAAAGCATTGCTATTTACTTAGCTTAAAGACAAGCTATCTTTATCTAAATTAAACAACGTTATTTTTTATGGCTAAATACTTACTCTCGATTGATCAAGGAACAACAAGCTCTCGGGCTATTTTATATACCCAAGATGCACAGGTGCTAGGGAGCGCTCAACAAACCTTTCCTCAGCATTTTGTAAAAAATGGTTGGGTTGAACACGATCCTGTAGATATTTGGCAAACTGTATTAACCAGCGTTAAAAACCTCTTAGCGCAGCAACGAGTGACTGCCGCCGATATAATTGCCATAGGCATTGCTAATCAGCGAGAGACCACTTTAGTGTGGAATAAAAAAACTGGGCAACCTATTTATAACGCGATTGTGTGGCAAGATCGACGCACCAGTGAATATTGCGATAGTTTACGTCATGCTGGGCATACACAAATGGTGAATGATAAAACCGGTTTGGTACTCGACCCTTACTTTTCTGCAACCAAAGTCCGTTGGATTTTAGATAATGTCACCGGCGCCAAAGAGCAAGCACACGCAGGCGAACTTGCCTTTGGCACTGTTGATAGTTACCTACTATGGCAACTCACTAACGGGAAAGCTCATAAAACCGATGCCACCAATGCCTCACGAACTTTACTGTTTAATATTCATCAGCAATGCTGGGATGAAGAGTTGCTGGCTTTATTTGATATTCCACTGACTATGTTACCTGAGGTAATGGACTCAGCGGCTGATTTTGGAATGACAAGCAGCGAGTTGTTCGGTGGTGAAATTCCTATTTGTGGTATTGCTGGCGATCAGCAAGCAGCCTTAATTGGTCAAGCCTGTTTTGAAGAAGGTATGGCAAAAAGTACCTACGGCACGGGCTGCTTTTTAATGCTTAACACTGGTGAAAAAGCGCTTAAGTCAAATAACCGTTTATTAACCACTCTTGCATATCGGCTCAACGGCAAGCCCACCTATGCGATTGAAGGCAGCATTTTTATGGCAGGTGCCACCATGCAGTGGATAGTAGAAGGCTTAAAGTTATTAGAAAACGCGGGAGAAAGTGAAGCGCTTGTCAAAGATGTTCCCTTAGATCATGGGGTGTTTTTAGTCCCCTCGTTTACCGGCTTAGGTGCTCCCTATTGGGATGCAAATGCAAGAGGTGCTATTTTAGGCCTAACCCGAGACTCAGGCATTAGCACCATTGTGGCAGCCGCCTTACAGTCGGTGGGTTATCAAACCAAAGATTTACAAAAAGCTATGGAGGGTGACGGGCTTCGCCCTAGTATTTTAAGAGTTGATGGTGGCATGGCAAACAATAATTGGGCCATGGCATTTTTAGCTAACATTTTAGGTGCCAGTGTTGAGCGCCCAACCTTAACTGAAACCACTTCATTGGGGGTTGCCTACTTAGCAGGCCTACAAACTGGGGTTTATAAATCAACGGCGCAGCTTGCCAGCATGTGGAAAAGCGATCGTCGCTTTGAACCCACCATGAGCAGTGAAGAGCGCAACGATTTATATGCAAAGTGGCTACATTGCATTGCACAAGTTAGACTTTCTAATAGCACTGACGACAAGAGTGACTAAGAATCTATGAGCGTACACGATAACGAATATGACTTACTCATTATTGGCGGCGGCATTAACGGCGCTGGCATTGCTGCCGATGCCAGTGGTCGTGGCTTAAAAGTACTCTTATGTGAGCAGAACGATTTAGCCTCTGCCACCTCCTCTAATAGCAGCAAACTTATTCATGGCGGGCTTCGCTATTTAGAGAATTATCAATTTAGATTGGTAAGAGAGGCCTTGCGTGAGCGTGAAGTACTGTTAAAAAAAGCACCGCATATTATGTGGCCACTGTCTTTTCGACTGCCGCATCAAACACATTTACGATCGCCATGGATGATTCGTGTGGGGTTATTTATTTACGACCACCTAACCAAGCGTAATACTTTACCTGCTTCAAAGGCGATTGAATTTAACAGCGATAGCGTTCTTAACAGTAGCATTACCCAAGGCTTTGAATATGCAGACGGCTGGGTTGATGACGCACGTTTAGTGATTTTAAACGCACAAGCAGCGCATAATTTGGGTGCCACCATTGCAACACGCACGCGCTGTATTAAAGCCATCCGTAACGCAGACTATTGGGATGTGATTTTAGAGCAACAAGCCAGCAAACAACACCTAAACATTAAGGCTAAAAGTGTTGTAAATGCTGCAGGCCCTTGGGTAGCATCATTATTTGAAGATGTATTTACCCAGCCCACACCACATACTGTTCGTCTTGTGAAAGGCAGTCATATTGTGGTGCCTCGAATTCATAGCCAGCCAGTTGCCTATATTTTACAAAATGAAGATAACCGTATTGTATTTGTGATTCCTTATGAGCAAGATTACTCACTGATTGGCACCACGGATGAAGAGTACATCGGCGATATTACTGATGTAAAAATTAGTGAGCAAGAAATCGAGTACCTGATCAGTATTACTAATCATTACTTTAAAAAGCCAATAAGCGAAGCAGATATTGTGCACACGTTCAGTGGCGTGCGCCCGCTGTTAGATGACAAATCAACAGATGCCCAAGCGGTCACCCGCGATTACAAACTGATATTAAATAATGAGGCTGATCATGCTCCATTATTAAGTGTGTTTGGTGGCAAAATTACCACTTATAGAAAGCTTGCAGAAAATGCCGTCAATAAGTTAGCGCCTTTTTACCCAAAGATGAGTGGCTCGTGGACGAAAAACCCCCCTTTACCAGGCGGCGACTTTAGTAACCAAGCATACCTTATCGCTCAGTTAGAAAGCAGCTATCCTTGGCTGCCAACCGACACCTTAAAAAGAATGGCTCGCAGCTATGGCACGCTTAGTTATCAATTATTGGGTAAAAGCCAAGCAATCGGCGATTTAGGTTATCACTTTGGCCATGGCTTATATGCACAAGAAGTTGATTACTTAGTAAACCATGAATGGGCAAAAAGCAGCGCAGATATACTTTGGCGAAGAACAAAGCTTGGGCTGCGCTTTACTGAAAAACAAGTCATTGCCTTGGGGCAATATTTGACTAGGGCCTGTTGATCTTGCGGATTAAAATTTATTCAAACTAGGGGCTATTTAATCGCGGCGCGAGGTTTGTGACCTAGTGGGCTAAGTAAAAACCGAGCAACAAAGAGTCAATAGACCCTAGGCAGAACCCTTTGGGCAGCGCCTATTTGGCATTGATGCTACGTTATCGCCTATTTATGGGGAATAACCACACTACATAAGCTCTGCCTTGCCTAAATACCAAAAAGACTGCTGTAAATTTAACCTTGAAAGGTCAACAGGCCCTTACACCCTGCTTGCCACAGCTAAGCTGCGATTAACTCGTTGCAACAAGGTGCTGTGTTAATGCAGCTTTTTCATCAGCCGAAAGCATTTGCTTTGTTTTGCTGGCAAAGTCATAACGTACCATGACCGTTTTACCAATAGCGCAACACTTATCTTGCTGCCAGGCTTCTTGGCGGATCACAAATGAGCTATTACCAATCTGCTCTATGCTGGTGTTAATTGTCACCTCATGAGCATAAAATAGCTCGCCGACAAACGACACTTCAACCTTAGCAATAATTAACTTCCAGTTGTGAGGATTAAGATCAGGGGTAAAAAATTTAAAAATAGGTACTCGGGCGGCTTCAAACCAAACAGGGAGTACGGTATTGTTGATGTGTCCGAGTGCATCCGTTTCGCTAAAGCGCGGCATCACTTTTTCAGTAAACATAATAATCCATAATAATTAAACAGGTAACTCATGACGGACTTTATCCGCGTGTATGACAACGCGCTCAGCAGTGACTTTTGTGATAACTTTATCACCACCTTTTCTCAAAGCCCGCATATTAAACAAGGGATGACATCGGGCGGCGTTGATCTTAATAAAAAAGATAGCCACGACCTGCACTTAAACAATCATCCTGAATACGCAGAACAATTAAAACACATTCAACAAACCACTGCACAGTATGTTTTTAAATACATCGAAGAACATATTTTTATGATGATTGGGGCATTTGGTTTAAAAGTGTATCACCCAAAAACAGGCCAGCCGGTAGATTTAACTCATGCCAATTATGACGAAGTAGGTAAACCACAACTGCCTTTACTGGTGCAGCAAATTTTTAGGCTCGGTAATATTCAAGCACAAAAATATGAGATCAATAAAGGGGGCTATCCGTATTGGCATAGTGAGGTGTATCCGCAGTTACAGCATAACGAAGCGTTGCATCGGGTGTTGTTATTTATGTTTTATTTAAATGATGTTGAGGAAGGCGGAGAAACCGAGTTTTATTATCAAAATAAAAAAATAGCCCCTAAAAAAGGCTCCATGGTGGTTGCCCCAGGGTATTTCACGCATACACATAGAGGCAATAAGCCAGTATCAAACGATAAGTATATTTTAACCTCATGGGTTTTGTTTAATCGAGCAGAGCAAATTTATGGAACGCCGCAAAGCTAGGTAATCAGCCAATAAAAAAGCCATAAGTAATTTTTACTTATGGCTTTAAAAGTGTTGAATAAATAAGGGTTTAACCTAGCAGCTCATCAAACAAGTTAAATAGCGTGTCCATTTCTTCTAGGGTGTTGTAATGCATGCAACCAATGCGTACTACGCCGCCCTTATCAAGCACACCAAGTTGTTTGCATAAACCTTGGGCGTAAAAATTACCATCCCATACACATACATGTTGTTTGCCCAAAAATTCAGACACTTGGCGAGGCTCTAACCCTTCAAAGGTTAGTGCAAACGTAGGGGTACGCTCACTTAAGCGTGCTAAGTCATCAATACCAAACAATTTAATACGTGGGTAATTAACCAGGCGTGTTAAAAAGTATTCACTAAGCGCCATCTCGTGTTGCTTCGTTTTTTCAAACGCAACACGCAGTTTTTCTCGGCGTGAGTGACTGTCATTAAGCTCGCTAATGGCCGCAATGTAATCAACCGCCGCAATAAAGCCTGCTAGTGCTTCAAAACTTTGTGTGCCGGTTTCCCAGCGGCCTGGAGCAACATCTTTTGCTGGTTCTACTTTATAAGGTGTAAACCCTTCTAAATGCGAAGCTTTACCGTAAACCATACCTAAGTGCGGACCAAAAAACTTATATGCAGAACACGCTAAAAAGTCACAATCTAACGCTTGCACATCAATTAGTTCATGAGGGGCATAATGCACAGCATCAACATACACCAATGCACCGACATTGTGAGCAAGCTCTATAATACGTTTAATATCGTTAATAGAGCCTGTGGTATTTGAGGCATAAGTAACGGCAACTAATTTAGTATTACTGTTTAATAGGCTTTCAAAATGCGCCATATCTAAACTGCAATCGGCTTCGTTAATAAGCGCTGTGTTAACCACTGCGCCTTTATCCTCAGCGGCTTGCTGCCAAGACGATACATTTGAAAAATGATCTGCATTGGTCACAATAATTTCATCGCCAGCTTGCCAGTCGCGTGAAATCGCGCGACTAAAGCTAAATGTTAGGCTGGTCATGTTCGGACCAAACACAATATTTTGTGCACTCGGCGCATTTAACAAATCAGCCGCCGCTTGACGCGCATTAGCCATCAGCTCAACCGTTTTGTCACTTGAGAAAAACGCACCGCCCAAGTTTGAATTGTAATGCCCTAAATAAGCGGTCATGGCACTCAGTACCGGCTGGGGTACTTGTGAGCCACCTGGCCCATCTAAAAATACCGGTGACTTGCCATCAACCGTTTGCATTAAAGCGGGAAATTGCGCGCGCAATTGCATTAAATTCATTTTATTTCTCTTAAGCAGTTAGTACAAAACAATCCAGGTAACCTGGTTTGTTAGCATCAATTTTGTTCATTGGCGTGGCGTTATGCCATACCTGACGGTCATTAATTAGTGCAAACATGCCGTCTTTTATTTCCATTTTAAAACACGGTTCTGCTTGTTGGTTTTCATAAACCAATAGCTCACCACCTTCTAAATTTTCATGAGAAACACCACATACGCATACATGGTCAAACCCATCTTGATGCACACCTTCTGGGGCAGCTGGCGTATCGCTATCAATGGCAAGCATTCTAAATTGGTGAATTTCGATATCACGATCTGCATCAATACCGGTAATCGCACAAAATTCGCTAACAATACTTTTCATACCCTCAGACTCAAGCAAGCTTTGCTCTAAATTTTCGTAAGTACGTTCAACATTACCTTGAAAGGTATTAATTGAATCGTCTTGCACAAACGCTTTAGTCGCTTGAAGATTAAGCTCACCATTTTGTAGTTTAACCACTGAATAACGGCGTTTACGAAACGCACCATCTGCATATGGGTTTGCAGGTAAGTTATCAAAAGAAGGCTTAACCAAATCAATGTTGGCTTGGTTAACAAAACGAAGTTGCAGTAAATTCTGGTTGTTTAATGCGGTCATAAAATCCTGCTTATAATAATGATAATATTGGCAGGGATTTTAATGCATATAGAGAGGATTTTTTGCTTTATTAACAATAATAATAACGGCATTTAGCGCAAGTTAATACAATCATCGAATAAATTTAGCATTATCTATCTAATATTTAATTTAGCTAATAAAAAACCCGCCGAAGCGGGTTTTTAAACAAACTCTATAAATTATACAGCTTGTTGAATAATTACGTTGTCTGCTTTTTTAGTGTACTGAGGCATACGGTGGAAGTTCAAGTAACGGTAGGTATCTGCTGCCGTTGCATTGATTTTCGCTGCATATTCTTGGTACTCAGCAGGTGTAGGTAATTTACCTAAAATTGCCGCTACTGCTGCCAGCTCTGCTGAAGCTAAGAATACGTTTGCGCCTGTGCCTAAACGGTTAGGGAAGTTACGTGTGGAAGTAGACACAACCGTTGCTTTATCTGCAACACGTGCTTGGTTGCCCATACACAATGAACACCCTGGCGTTTCAATACGTGCTCCAACACGACCAAAGATACCGTAGTAACCCTCGTCTGTAAGTTGGTCTTTGTCCATTTTCGTTGGTGGTGCAACCCAAAGCTGTGTTGGGATACGACCTGTAAAACCATCGAGTAATTTACCCGCTGCACGGAAGTGACCAATGTTAGTCATACAAGAACCGATAAATACTTCATCGATTTTCTCGCCTGTAACGTCAGATAGTAAACGCGCATCATCTGGATCATTTGGCGCACACAGTACTGGCTCTTTAATCTCGGCTAAGTCGATTTCAAGCACATGCTTGTACTCTGCATCTTTGTCCGCTTCCATTAGTTCTGGATTAGCTAGCCATTCTTGCATTGCAGTAATGCGGCGTTCAATCGTACGTACATCACCGTAACCTTCAGAAATCATCCACTTAAGCATAACAATGTTAGACTCAAGGTATTCGCTGATCGACTCTTTAGAAAGCTTAACAGTACAACCTGCGGCTGAACGCTCTGCTGATGCATCTGATAGTTCAAATGCTTGCTCAACGGTTAAGTGCTCAACCCCTTCAATTTCTAGAATACGGCCAGAGAATTCGTTGATTTTGCCTTTCTTCTCAACCGTTAATAGGCCTTCTTTAATACCGTAGTAAGGGATAGCATGAACAAGATCACGTAACGTGATACCTGGTTGCATTTCACCTTTAAAGCGAACCAAAATCGATTCAGGCATATCAAGTGGCATAACACCCGTTGCTGCTGCAAATGCGACCGCACCCGAACCCGCAGGAAATGAAATACCTAATGGGAAACGCGTATGCGAATCACCACCCGTACCTACGGTGTCTGGCAATAACATACGGTTCAACCATGAGTGAATTACACCATCACCTGGACGAAGCGATACACCGCCACGGTTCATAATAAAATCAGGAAGTGTATGATGCGTGTTTACGTCAATTGGTTTAGGGTAAGCCGATGTATGACAAAAAGACTGCATAGTTAAATCTGCAGAGAAACCTAAACAGGCTAAATCTTTAAGCTCATCACGTGTCATAGGACCGGTGGTATCTTGCGAGCCAACCGTGGTCATTTTAGGTTCACAATATTGGCCTGGACGAATACCGGCAACGTTACATGCTTTACCCACCATTTTTTGCGCAAGTGTAAAGCCTTTATCTGATACTTCAGTTACCGCGGGTACTTTAAATACGTCAGTTGGACCTAAACCTAGAGACGTACGTGCTTTGTCTGTAAGGCCGCGACCAATGATCAGTGGAATACGACCACCAGCACGAACCTCATCAAGAATGACCTCTGATTTAAGTGCAAACGTAGAGATCACGTCATCAGTACCGTGGCGCTTAACAACACCTTCATAAGGGTAAATATCTATTTGATCACCCATGTTGAATTCATCAACATTTAATTCGATTGGTAATGCACCCGAGTCTTCCATTGTATTGAAAAAGATAGGCGCAATCTTGTTACCTAAACAGACACCACCTACGCGCTTATTTGGGACAAATGGGATATCAGCACCCATAAACCAAAGCACGGAGTTAGTAGCAGATTTACGTGAAGACCCGGTACCAACAACATCACCTACGTAAGCAAGTGGTAACCCTTTAGTTTTTAATTCTTCAAGCTGAGTGACAGGACCTACTTCACCGTTTTTATCAGGGTTAATACCATCACGTTCTGTTTTAAGCATCGCTAGTGCGTGAAGTGGGATATCAGGGCGTGACCATGCATCTGGAGCGGGTGATAAGTCATCAGTGTTTGTCTCACCAGTGACTTTAAATACAGTAACCGAGATTTTTTCAGCAACAGCTGGCTTATTAGTAAACCATTCTGCGGCAGCCCAAGACTCAATAATTTGTTTGGCGTATGTATTACCTGCTTTTGCTTTTTCTTCTACATCGTAAAACGCATCAAACATTAATAAAGTGTTTGCGAGGCCCTTAACTACGATTGGCGCTAACGCTTCGTCATCAAGTAGGTCAACCATTGGCGCGATATTGTATCCACCAAGCATAGTACCTAGCAATTCAGCTGCTTTTTCTTTAGAGAGAAGTGGAGAGACTGCTTCACCTTTTGCAACTGCCGCTAAAAACCCAGCTTTAATATAGGCTGCATCATCAACACCCGGTGGTACACGGTTGATTAGTAGTTCTAGGACGAATTCTTCTTCGCCTGCCGGTGGAGTTTTAATTAGCTCAATAAGATCAGCCGTTTGCTGAGCATCTAATGGCGCTGGTACGATACCTAACGCGGCACGTTCTTCTACGTGTTTACGATATTCTTGTAGCACAGTATTGCCCTCTTGGTGACGTGAAAGTATTCGGTAGTGTTTACAAAATACACTATAACCCAATACTTATAGTATTCTAACGCTCAATTATAAAGCTTTTATGTATAGATTAAAATCCATCCACCTGGGCAACTAGTTATATCCATTATTAATAATATGAATAGTAGGTTAAGTAAAATCAACTTTCATGAATACCTATTACTGGCATAAAAAAACCCAGCCTAAGCTGGGTTTTTACTCAATTATAAAACTATTAACGTAGTACTTTTACACGTTTAATAGATTTTACTTTTGCTTCAACGCGACGGTTTTCAGCGTGAGCTTCTGCCGTATTTGCTGGATTTTTAAGACGCTCTTCACCTAAACCAGCTGTTGTAATGCGATCTTCTGCAATACCATCAGCAATTAGCTTTTTAGCTACTGCATCAGCACGTTTTTTAGATAACCACTTGTTGTAAGATGCTTTACCTACTTCTGAAGTGTGACCTTCAAGTAATACTGTTGTATCAGGGTGATCGTTCAAGAAAGAAGCCACTGCATCAATATCATTTAAGTATTGATTAGATACAGATGAATCATTGTTAGGGAATGTCACTAACAAGCTTACTGTTACTTCAGTATCTTCATAAAGTGTACAGCCATCGCTATCAACCGCATCTGTCATCGGTGTGTTAGCACATTTATCATCAATATCTGGAATACTGTCTTTGTCAGTGTCTACAGGTGTTACTGGTACTGGAACAATTTCTGGCTCAGGTGCTGGCTCAACCACTGCTACTGGCGCTGATTTTTGGCCAAAGAAGTAGTTAATACCTAATTTTGCGCCAACATCTGTGTAGCCTTTGTCTAAACCTTGGTAAACGCTGGTTTCAGCATTTACAAAGAAGTTGTCTGTAACAAAGTGTCGGTAACCTACACCTGCGTTTACAAACGTGTTGTCATCAACAACATCAATATCTTTCAGACCGAATAAACCGTAAAAAGGACCGCCACCAAAGTGGTAAAGCGCATCGATACCGTAACGTTCGCCGTCAATATCGTTGCGATTGTTAAGTACTTTATCATGAGCATTGAAGTCTAGATCTGCGTACTCTAAACGCGCGCTCCAGTAATCATTAAAGCGGTAACCTAATTCAGCACCCCAACCTGTTGACTCATTCACGTCAAGGCCAGCTTGCTCACGCATGTTTTTCCATGAAGCATCGTAGTAGTCGCCAAATGCGCCGATGTAAAAACCTTCTTGCTCGGCAGCAAAAGTAGATGCGCTAGTTGCAGCTAACGCAATGGCAATTGTAAGTGATTTTAATTTCATTGTTTTCTTCCCATTTTAACAACTAAAAAATGTAGCTAAACATTGCTAGCTCTTCTAACTTATCTATACAATAGCTTAGCCTTTGTTAATCAATACTTAACGTAGAATATATTTTTAATATCTCAGGATAATTAAACTAGCCTATAAAAGTGTTGATCAACTAATACTAGTCCAAATAGCAAACAATCGCTTTAAACCCCATACGATCACTGGCCTTTGTGGGTATTATGGTATCACCCGTTCATAGTTTGCTCTATGAATGAACATCGCCAGGGTAAAAAATGACCTTTTATGTTCATTCCTAAACACACAAAACCATGCTTAAGTACCACAAAAAGTACGGTAATTCTTATCATCTTTCGGAGCTTCTTTAAATTCACTGGCTTGCCCATGGCTCGCATAAGGGGTTGCTAACACATCAAAAAATCGTGTAAGCATCTCACTTTCACCCTGGGTTATGTACTGAGAAATAATCTCTTCAATAATATGATTACGTGGAATAACACTTGGGTTGGCTTGTCGCATCACTTGATAGCTATGCTCATCTGTGTGTGCCTGCCACTGCTTTACCCACTCACCAAGTGCTGGCGGTATTTTACTCTGACCATTTAACGATTCAGTGAGTGCATCAAAGGTATTGGTGTAATCTAGCTGGTGCTCTTTAAGTAATCCAAGTAACTCCCCCACCAGCTCATTGTGTTGCTCATAAGATGATGCTTTTAGTCCTAACTTTTGTACCCACATGGTGCTAAATTGTTGATTAAATTGGGTCGAAAAGTCTGCAATGATAGGTGTCAGCATTGCTACAGCTTGCTCATCATCGTCACTTATTAGTGCCATTAAACTCTCTGCTAAGCGAGCGCAGTTCCAACTCGCCATGTTTGGCTGATTACCAAATGCGTAACGTCCTTGCTTATCAATAGAGCTAAACACGGTATCAAAATCAAACTGGTTCATCATGGCACATGGGCCGTAATCTATGGTTTCACCACTAATTAAGGTGTTGTCGGTATTCATGACACCATGAATAAATCCCACCCTCATCCAGCTTATGACTAAGTTAACCTGACGACTAATCACCGCCGCTAAAAAATCCAAGTAACGCTGGGCGCCAGTGCTGTTAATTTCAGGGTAATGTCTTTGAATGGCTAAGTCGGCTAAGTTTTTTAAACTGGTAACATCGCCTTGGGTGGCTAAATATTGAAACGAACCCACTCGAATATGACTACTCGCGAGTCGCGTTACAATAGCGCCAGGTTGAGGCGGGTTACGATAAACGGTTTCGCCACTACCAACCACGGCTAAACAACGCGTGGTTGGAATACCAAGCGCGTACATTGCTTCGCTCATTACGTACTCGCGAATGGCGGGACCTAATGCACAGCGCCCATCGCCACCACGCGAAAATGGCGTAGCGCCAGCGCCTTTTAACTGCACATCCCAAAGCTGGTTTTTATCATCACTAATCGCGCCAAGTAAATGCGCTCGCCCGTCTCCTAAGCGCGGAGAAAAGTGACCAAACTGATGCCCCGAATACCCAAGTGCAACTGCAGAAACAGCTTGGGGCTCATTACCGCTGAATACACTTGCCCGAGAATCGGCATTCACTTGTATATTAAATTGTTCGGCTAAGGGCTCATTCCATAACAATAATTGTGGCGCTGCCACCTTGGCTGGATGATCGCTAATTGCAAACCCCTCACCAATGTCGGTATACCTTGGCACTAATTTCATGTTTAATCCTGTTGTTGTTGGCTTATACCTATACGGTTGTCGCCGACACCATAAGCGACAATTAAGCTTAGCTCTTGCATACTTAAGCCGCTTTGCTGGTGTAGCTCATTGAAGAATGCCTGCGCTGCAATCAGTGACTTTTTAGTTTGTAAGCCACCGTCTATAATTTTATGGGCACGCAAATAGCTCTCTACATCCCTTGAAAGTAAAAAAGTATCTTTTCCTAAGGCACGCAACGCATAAGGACCGGTATTACCACCAAGCCTCGCACCATGCTTTTTTAAATAGGCCCACAAGCCAATAATATCCTCACTTGGCCAGTTAGCAATAAACTGACTAAAGCTGCCGTGTTGCGCTGCAACCTCGTGGATCATATACGCATTTTCAGTAATGGTTTTTACTTTTTTATAATTGCGTACAATCCGCTCATCACTGGCTTTTTGCTCTAACATGTCTGGTGACATCATCAATAGTTTTTCAACACTGAAATCCCAAAAAACCTCTCTAAATCCGGCCCATTTACTGTTGATCACCGACCAATAAAAACCACTTTGAAAAACCTTCCGCGTAAATTCTTCTAGCCAATCATCATCACTTAATGTGACAAGTTGCTTTGTTGATAAAGGTTTTGCGAGTAATAATTTAAGCATTTTTTCAGAGCCCTTTCGCTCTACTGCACGCTTATAAATATCGCTAAATTTTTCCATCTGCTTAATACCTTACTCCTGCTATGAGGCTAGTGTACGAGAAAAGCAGCCAATACGTAATAACTGTCAATTGGGATGAATCTATCTGTATTTAGTCACTTGACACCTAGACGGCTAAAGTGGTTTAATCGCCACACTTACCCTATT
The DNA here is from genome assembly GCF_000241165.1 of Pseudoalteromonas sp. BSi20439. Lineage (NCBI taxonomy): Bacteria > Pseudomonadati > Pseudomonadota > Gammaproteobacteria > Alteromonadales > Pseudoalteromonadaceae > Pseudoalteromonas > Pseudoalteromonas sp. BSi20439. The sequence goes on along the minus strand of NZ_BADW01000223.1, from coordinate 56,669 downwards.
ACATTGTATTTGCTGATTGATTTTTCAATAGCAAGTGCAAAGGGCTGGAAGAGGTGCGTTATTCAGGTAGCGTATGTTAGGAGCGCAAACTCCATTGAGCATACGTGAGGGGAATTAACGCCGAGAGGTAATACTTTTTTGTGAAAGGTTACTTCGGGCGACTAGGTTGAATCCTAGCGACTGTCACCAATAACATATTTGGTGGAGAGCTTCTGGTCTTAGTATAATAAGGCCGTGCGCTTTATTATTTAAGCCCATTCGCTCTTCGAATTATAAATACATTCAAAGAGTCCGGCACCCTAAATACCCGCCAATAACTCGACGAATGCCCTATAAGTTCGTGAGAGATGATCAACAACTTCAATATTAACAATTTCCATTTATGGACTGCACTGATCACCCCATTTGATCAAAATGGCCTAGTTGATTACGCAACCTTAAATACCTTGGTGGCCGAGCAAGAAGCCGCTAACAATGGCATTTTATTACTTGGTAGCACTGGCGAAGGGTTAGCCCTTACCCTAAAAGAGCAGCAAGCCATCGTAGAGCATGTCTGCCAATTACAGCCGAGCGTCCCGCTTATGGTTGCAGTCGGTGGTAGTAACTTAAAGCAGCAGCTTGAATGGGTTAACTACTGCAACCAACTGCCTATTCATGGTTTTTTACTTGGATCACCTTTGTACGCCAAACCAGGCGCACTGGGGCAAACGCATTGGTTTGAAAGCCTGCTCAATGCCAGTTCTCACCCTTGTATGCTTTATAATGTGCCAGGACGTAGCGCGGTTAGCATTCCTATTGCAACCATTGAAAACCTCAAACAACATAAAAATTTATGGGCACTTAAAGAGGCCAGTGGCTGTATTTCTCAATTTGAAGCCTATCGACAAGCAGCGCCTGAATTAGCCATTTTTAGTGGTGACGATGCCCTCATGCCTTATTTTGCCCAAGCAGGTGCAAAAGGTTTAGTGTCGGTTGCAGCCAATGCATGGCCAGTGCAAACTAATGAGTTTGTAAAGCGCAGTTTAAGCGGCCAACACCCTAATCTTTTTGCCCAGTGGTCTAGCGCTATCAATAGCTTATTTTCAGTAGCAAACCCTATCCCAGTCAAAGTGTTAATGCATTTACAAGGGCGTATTAGCAGTCCGCACTTACGTCCACCTTTAACACACCTTGAGCAGACACACACAGATGACATTTCATCGGCAAACAACACCATTTTATCTTGGCATTAAATACAGGTTTTTATAATGAGCTGGTTAGAACTATTAAATAATTTAGAAACGGGCGCAGTTCGCGCAGCAACACAAGACGAAAACGGCCAATGGCACGCTAACGTAGAAGTAAAACAAGGCATTTTAGAGGCGTTTAAAAACGGCACTAACATGGAGTTTCCTGGTGGCTTTGTTGATAAACATAATCTAGCGCCGCAAAGCTTTGAAGCCACAGCTGGCGTTCGCATGGTGCCAGGTGGTTCAAGTGTGCGCCGTGGTGCACATGTTGCCAAAGGCACTATTATTATGCCACCTGCGTACGTAAATATTGGCGCCTTCATTGACGAGGGCACTATGGTAGATAGCCACGCATTGGTTGGCTCATGTGCGCAAGTGGGTAAAAATGTTCATTTGAGCGCTGCGGTACAATTAGGCGGGGTACTTGAGCCTATTGGCGCCAGCCCTGTGGTCATAGAAGACGATGCATTCATCGGTGCAGGCTGTGTGATTGTTGAAGGCGTGGTGGTTAAAAAAGGCGCGGTACTTGCCCCGGGTGTTCGCTTATCTGCAACCATTCCTGTTTTTGACTGCGTTAATGAGCGCCAGCTTGATAAAGGAGAAGCAATCCCTGAATACGCGATTGTGATCCCGGGTTCTCGCCCTGCGTCAAACGACTGGGCACGTGCTCAAGGCTTAAGTATGTCGTGTGCCTTAATTGTTAAATACCGTGACGAGCAAAGTGACGCATCATTACTTCTGGAAGAGGTTTTACGTTAATGACCTTTTTGAGCACGCCCGTTAAAAGCGCTATTGATAAGCTAGCAAGCCAACTTGATACGCCTTTTTTTGTTTATGATCTTGATTCATTGAACACACATTTAACCCGTTTAGTGGCACAAACCGAGGTAAAACTCTGGTATGCAGTTAAAGCGAACCCGTTATCTAGCGTGATCCATCGCTTAGATAACGCTGGTTTTAACTTTGATGTCGCCAGTAAAGGCGAGCTTGAGCAAGTACTTGCCCAAGGAATTAACAGTGAACGCGTGCTCAACACGGGGCCTGCAAAAAGCCCTAAACAAATTAAGCACTTTATTGCGAGTGGCGTACGTATCTTTGTGGCCGAAAGTCTCAATCAGGTACGTTGGCTCAACGAGCAAGCGATTGCCCAGCAGTGTCAGTTACAGGTTTTGCTGCGTGTTCAATTACGCTGGCCCGAGGGTGATAAAAACCCACTAGGTGGCGACAGCCTCACCCCATTTGGGCTTGGCTGCGATGAATGGCAATCGCTAAATACTAATGACTACACAGCACTGAGCTTTGATGGCCTACATATTTTTCAGTGGGGTAACATGCTCAGCAGCGACAAACTTGCCGATCTGTGGTCGCAAATGATTACACCGTTAAGGCAACTTGCTGAGCATTTAAGTATTAACCTTAATATTCTAGATTTAGGTGGCGGTTTAGGTATTCCTTACACCCTTAATGATCCGACTTTAAGCTGGGATGCATTAATAGCAGCCCTTGCAAAAATTAAACGCGATGCGGGTGTTAAAGAGCTGTGGATGGAACTAGGTCGCTATGCTGTCGGCGAATGCGGCCACTACGCCACACCTGTGGTTGAGCGCAAATTAAACTACGGCCAACAACAGGTGATTATGAGTGGCGGTATTAATCATTTATTGCGCCCAGCGGTCACCAGTCAAGATTTCCCTGCGCGTTTATTACGAGATTCAAACGCAGTAAACCAAGCAATGAGCCTATATGGGCCATTATGTACTGCGCTGGATTGCTTAGGGGAGCACCAATTGCCGGGCGATTTAAATGAACATGACTGGCTGGTGTTTAGTCAATGCGGTGCGTATGGTTTTACCGAAAGCATGCCGTACTTTTTATGTCATGAACTGGCCGGTGAATATGTTATACACCATGGCGAAATCAACTGTATTCGCCAAGCAGAAGGTGCAAGCCACTACTTGAGGTAAAAAAGATGAATAACACCACAGCTATAAGCCAAGAAAACATTGTAGTTGGTGAAGTGGCAAATGGCCTACCACTGACTATTCCTGTGTATCGTTTAAAAGGCGATGGCACAGGCCCAAGTGTGTATATACAAGCTAATATGCATGGCGCCGAAGTGCAAGGTAACGCGGTTATTTATCAGCTACTTGAACAGCTAAAAAACCTTAATTTAAAAGGTGATATTACCTTAGTTCCCTACGCTAACCCCATTGGCTGTAATCAAAAGTCAGGCGAATTTACGCTTGGCCGATTCGATCCTATTACCGGCACAAATTGGAATCGTATGTATCACTGTAATAATCAGCTTGCATCACATTTTGCAAAGCAGTATTGCGATGCCGATGATCAGATTCTAAAAACAGCGTTTAAAGCAGCGCTAATTAGTGACGTTGAGCAACAACTTAATGGCCCAGACTATCGTTTAACAACGGGTAAACGCATAGCGCTAAACTTACAAAGACTAGCGCATCAAGCTGATATTGTTTTAGATTTACACACCGGCCCTATTTCTAGTCAGCACTTATATTGCCCTGAATATGCCACTGAAAGTGCGCGTTACTTTAATATTCCCCATGTGCTAGTGATCCCTAATGACTTTGATGGCGCAATGGATGAAGCGAGCTTTTGTCCATGGTGGCAACTTAGCGAGCAACTTGCTCAGCAAGGCCGTGAATTTAACGTGCAAGTTGAAGCCTTTACGGTAGAGCTTGGCAGCCAAGAGAAAATAGATTTAAGCGCGGCACTTGACGATGCTCAAAGTATTTTAAGTTATCTTAATCACAAACAGGTATTTGCTGATGCGCCCTACAAGCCAAAAGTGATGACAAGATATGGCTGCCAACTAAATGATTATATTGCTTACTATGCGCCTATGGGTGGCATGGTTGAATACCTAGCACCGCTTGGTGGTCACATTAAAGCGGGCGAACCGATAGCAAAAATACTGCGAATGGAACGCTACTTAAGCGAGCAACCACTGCAAACATTAAGCTTTGATCTTGATGCGATTGCGATATTGCACTTTGCCTCAGCCAGTGTGAACCAAGGTACTGAGCTTTATAAGTTTTTTACAAACGTCTTTGAGCTATAGCTCACCCCTTCTCATTGCGTGAGAGTCTAACTAGCGCGTTATTAGCTAGTTATCCAGTAAAAGCGACCTAGGTCGCTTTTCTTTTTTGCCATATTAAAGTTCAGGACAAGTTCACCGTATATGTGTTAAAAAGGCGTTATAATTACTACAAATCTATTACTTCCCTCACTTACAAAGGAATTATAATGAGTTGGCGCCACTGGATACTACTCTCAACATTACTAAGCACTGCTGTTATTGCTGAAGAAACAGCAAAAAACGAGCAAAACAATGAACTTGAGCTGGTTAAGCAATGTATTTTAAATGAAGTGATAGGTGGAGACGGTAAACAAACTCTCGATCAATTACGCGAAAAATGCTCTGCCGTTGAGGAAAACAAGCAGCTAACGGCTATCGACAAACGCCAAGCCCGTGAAGCGGTTGGTAAAAAAAATCGTAATGTAATTACACCGCATAAACGTAATTATATTTTACCGGTTTCTTATATGTCGAACCCAAACACTCGCCCGTTTGATGGATTTGCAGAATTAACTGATAAAAAAGATGGTGACCCTCTCGATAACCTCGAAGCTAAATATCAGCTATCAATTAAAGTGCCTTTATATGATGAGTTTGCCGACTCAGACCAAGCCATATTTTTTGGCTTTACGCTGCAGTCATACTGGCAAGTATATAACGACGATATTTCCTCCCCTTTTCGTGAGACAAATTACGAACCAGAAGTATTTTGGATTAATTACTTAGACCCTGAAAACGTTTTATGGGGCGATGAAATGGCAATAGCCATTGGTATTTCGCACCAATCTAATGGTCGTAGTCAGCCAAATTCGCGTTCTTGGAATCGCATTTATGCCGATTTCATTTGGGAAAAAGACGGCTTTGTATTTAGCTTTAAACCTTGGTATCGCATTCCTGAAAACAAAAAGCCCGCGCCGTTAGATGCACGAGGTGACGATAACCCTGATATCTATAAATACATGGGTTACTTTGAATTTGGTGGCGCGTATCGCTTTCACGATCATGAATTTAGTTTTATGACTCGTAATAATTTAAATTCAGATAACCGCGGGGCAATTCAGCTTGATTGGTCATTCCCGCTATGGGGAAGAGTACGCGGCTATGCGCAGTACTTTAATGGCTATGGTGAGAGTTTAATAGACTATAACGCCGATATTGAACGCTTTGGTGTCGGTATATTACTAACTGACCTGCTGTAAAAAATGCTTATAAAAAAAGCCAAGCAACTCGCTTGGCTTTTTCGTTTATTTTATCACTTTTTAACCACAAACTGCCCTTCAAACTGAGCAACTACTTGCTCACCATCAAAAATGGTTACTGGTACTAAATAGCTCGCCTTACCCGCCTCTTGTAACTCCATTAAGTTACCTTTACAGGTTTGAATATCAACACAGCCTTTAGGGTCGGTATTCAGTGGCTTTAAATATTTAATATTAGCATCGGCTAACACTATATTCCCCTCAAGCCCGGCTTCTTTTAATGCTAAATACGTTGCACCCCAACCCGTTAATGTAGCTAGGCTATAAATAGAGCCCGCAAACATGGTGTTGTGTAAGTTTAGGTTAGCATTTAAATCTGCCCGAGTAGTAAATTGCCAATCAGTGTAGCTTTCTACTTTTATCCCCATTGCATCACTAATAGGGATTGATTCGCGCCATGTATTTTGCAGTACTTGAGTCCAATTAGGGTGACGAAACCAACCTGGTTCACTCGGCTTAAGCTTAACCATTTTATAATGCTGAACATCACCATAGGCTAAATGCGCTTTTTCTTTATTTTCGTAGCCATGGCGCTGATAAAATTCCAGAGCACGTTCGCGAGCAAACAGCACCAACTCATCAGCATCTTGATTCCACGCTATTTTTTCGAGTTCATGTAACAAGCGGCTACCAATATGTTGATTGCGGTTACCTTCTGCAACCGCCATATAACGTACTTGAGCTTGTTGCTGGTTATTAAAGTGCAAACGCGCTACACCCAATACTTCACCCGCTTTATTTTTAATAAAGCGATGTTCAGCTTCTTGCTCTAAATCATCTTGCTCAGAGCCACGAGGCTCGCCCCATGGTGCACGTAAAACTTGCCAGCGTAATTGATAATAGGCTTGCCAGTCTTCACTACTTTGAGGGGTGCTCACTTGAAACATACGGACTCCATAAATTAAAAATTAAAGATATTACGCTGTGCATTTTGTGAAAAACACCATACTCGATCTGGATAAAACTGCAAATACGACTTTGGTTTCTCATAAATTATTGTAAAAAATTAATGACAAAACCGATTGCGCTTTACCGCTGCTGGTTTATGCTCAATACCATGAATAAATATATCCATGATAGCAGTGGCCTGATCAGCAGGCACTTTATTGAGCATAGTTCATCGCTAGGCCAGTTACTTTATTGGCATAATCAACATGGCATAAATATACAAGTTCGAGAGCATCAACAACTGCGTTGGCTACTCATTAACAACACCTTGCAATCGGTGATTTTAATGGAGAACCCGCACACATTACTATTTCCTCACCTTACTTATTTGGCAACAGTTTGGCAGCAACGGCCAGCGCCTAAAAAAATACTTGAGCTTGGTTTAGGTGGCGGTGCTATACGTAATTACTTATTAGAACAGTTCCCTCAAGCGCAGCTGACTTCAGTAGAAAAAAACCCTCATATAATTGACTGTTATCAAGATTTTTTCGCCCTTAATGAACAGGGCCAAATTTACTGTAAAGACGCACAAACAGTTTTAAAGTCAGCGGTGAATATAGATTGGATTATTTTAGATTTATTTAGTGAACTAGACGCCCCTAGATTCTTATTTGATCTATATTTTTATCAAACAATTTATGATGCGCTTGCTCAGCGGGGCATCTTATTTATTAACTTTTTATCGCAACATGCCTCCCAACTTACACAGCTACAACATGTACTGAAGCGCGTATTTGGGGAGACTGTTAGCATTCATAAAATCACCGGATTTGTAAATCACATTGTGATTGTAGAAAAAACACTTTAAGCGGTTAAGTTGAAGGTAACCGGCCCATCGTTACATAAGCTAACCTGCATGTCGGCTGCAAATTCACCTGTCGCTACCTTAATTCCGAGTAATTTGGCTTGCTCGACAAAGTAATTATATAGGGTTTGCGCTTGATCTGGTGTGGCTGCCGATGAAAAACTAGGACGCATGCCTTTTTTGGTATCAGCTGCAAGTGTGAATTGCGATATGACTAATAGCTCGCCTTGTATATCCTTCAGGCTGAGGTTCATTTTATCGTGTTCATCACTAAAAATTCGATAATTGCTGACTTTGTGTAGTAGTTTATCAGCAACACGCTCATCGTCTTCTTTTTCAATACCTAGCAGTAATACAATACCTTGTTTTATTTCACCAACGACCTGTTGCTCTATTGCCACACTGGCGTGTGTTACCCGTTGAATTAGCCCCTGCATTTACTCACTATCCTCTGCTTGTTGCTCTTTTTTATTATAATGTTGCATGTTAATACACACGGTAAATTCAGCACCTAGTAGCACCACTACCCACGACAAGTACACCCATACAAACAAAATAGGAATGGTCGCTACCGCACCATAAATCACTTCATATGATGGAAAATGGCTAATATATAAAGCAAAGCCTTTTTGGTTAGCTCAAATAACAATGCAGCAAACAATGCACCAGGAATAGCCGCCCTAAATGAAACACGCGTATTCGGTACTAAGGTATACAACATAATAAAACCAGCCATAGAGATAGCATACGGTAGAAGCTTTAATAAGAAACCACTAAACCCTGGGATCCCCTGATCGGCAAACGACACTAGTGACACAATATAAGAGGTGACACCAATACTCGCACCCAGTAGTACAGGCCCCAAACTCAGTACCATCCAATACACAGCAAACGATATCATCATTGGGCGTTTTTTCTTTACTCGCCAAATACGATTGAGAGTCGCATCCACATTGCGGATCAATAGCAACGCAATAGCGGCTAAAAAGCCAATACCTACCGCCGTCATTTGATTAGCATTACCAGCAAACGAGCTAATATGCTCTTTAATAACATCAGAAGAGGTCGGCACAAAATTAGTAAATAAAAAACTTTCAATGGCTAAACGGGTGGATTCAAACCCTGGAAAAGCAGAGAATATTGCTACACCAACCGCTATCAACGGAACTAGCGACAACAAGGTAACGTATGCTAAATACCCTGCATTAATGGTTATTTGATCGTCTATACAGCGATTTAAATATTGCATCCACCAGCCTGGTTGCTGTTTTAGAAACACCTTAACTTGCTGTTTATAATGGGAGAGCTTATCATTCATACAATTAACTTTGTTGGTGAGCTTTTGATTATAATAACAATCAAGGCCATAATTTACAGCATTAACACTCGTAAATAGGAATTCAGATGAAAAAACAAACATTATTAGGGACAGCCATACTCTCGTTAATGCTGATACTGTCTGGTTGTCAGTCTGCTTATTATTCGGCAATGGAAAAAGTAGGTGTTCATAAACGTGACATTTTAATTGACCGCGTTGAAGAAACAAAAGACTCACAACAAGAGTCGCAAGAAGAATTTCAATCAGCACTCGAACGCCTAACTACCTTAATTAATTTTGATGGTGGCGAATTACAAGATGCTTACAATCAACTCAATGATGATTACGAATCCAGCCTGCAAGCTGCAAATGATGTATCAACCAATATCAATAAAGTAGAGGATGTTGCTGATGCGTTGTTTGAGGAATGGCGTGATGAACTAGAGCAATACAAAAGCGCTTCATTAAAACGTGAGAGTAATAAAAAGCTACAGACGACTGAGCGCCAGTTTAGTCAGTTACTTCGCTCAATGCGCAGTGCTGAAAGTAAAATGGAACCCGTGCTGTCATCACTAAAAGATAATGTACTGTATTTAAAACACAACTTAAATGCACAGGCAGTTTCCGCTATTAAAGGGGAATTTACTAACTTAAAACGTGATATTCAGTTACTCATGAATGATATGAATAAATCGATTGAAGACTCAAATAAGTTTATTGAGCAAATGAATAAAGCCTAAGAAGCGTATTACCATTTACTCTAAGCCCGCTAAAAATAGCGGGCTTTTTTATACACATTTTTGTTACTTTTTATACTTTTTTAATGTCCCGCTTTTGTTACACTTTCAGCAAGTTAAAAATAACAATTAAAAACCATGAAACCATATACGCTCTGTTTAACCTTTGTCTACAGCCTTCTGGTGGCCTGTAGCACAGCGAATAATGTTAATGTTATTGCAGGTCCAGATACCCTTGTTCCACTAAATCAACACGGTGAGCATAGGGGTCGCTATCATAACCTTTATCCTGGTAAAAAAAGCTACCCTATCAGCTGTGAAAATGATTGTTATCCTGCACACATCAACGTTCTCTGCGAAACCGAGGGTGAACAATGCCAGTATCAAGAGAAACAGCCAAACCCAAAACTAGACACAAATTACACCGTTCGTTGGCTAGGCCATGCGGGGTTTATGATCAGCACCCCTAACGGGCAGCAAGTGGTCTTTGATCCTGTAAAAGCGCAATTCGATTCACCTGTAGCACTGGGCTTTAAGCTCGCAGGTGGTATTTATCGACAACCTGGCGATTGGCTAACATCTGACGAGCTTACCCATTTAGATGCGGTTATTTACTCTCACCTTCATTACGATCATTTTAATAAAGCAGATATTGAGGAAATAGGCCGCCAACCGCGTTATTTAACACCTCTTGGCATGGCTGATAATTTTCCTAGTGATGGCTTTAATATTAGCGAAATGGCATGGTATGCAAGTACTAAAATTGATGATTTAACTATTCATGCGCTACCTGCACACCACTTTAGCAGCCGTGTGTTAGTGCCCTTTATTTATGAAGACAACGATAAAGACCTGTGGAATGGCTGGTTACTTGAACAAAATGGCAGCACCTTATTTTTTGCAGGCGACACCGGCTACTCAAAACACTTTAGCGATATACAGCAAAAATATGGCGATATTGATGTGTGCTTAATGCCGATAGCGTCTTACTACAGCGAAGATAACCCTAACTGGTATCGTTACGTTCATACAACCCCAGAAGATGCTCTAACAGCAGCACAGGAGCTCAACTGCAAAATAATGATACCTTGGGGATATGGTAACTCAACATGGAAAATGGGCGATCGCACGAGTCACTCCGCTTTACTGCGTTTATTGCATATGCATAAAAAAATGGACTCGAAAATACCCCTGTATATTTTAAATGAAGGTGAAAGTATTAAACTTTAATCAGTCATTTACATAATTAGCAATAACTTCTCTGCTGAACTATCTTTAATTAACTAAATAGTGAGGAGGTTTTATGTTTCTTGTGCGACTCATTTACGCCAGTAAAATAAGTAGTGGTTTTGGGCCTGAAGATATAGAAAGTATCTTACAAAGTGCCCGAACCTACAATGTAAAAACAAACGTCACCGGCATGTTATGTTTTAGCAATGATTACTTTTTACAATGCCTTGAAGGCTCTAGAACGGCTGTAAATAATACCTACCAACAAATATTAAACGATAAGCGTCACCACAATGTAATTATGCTCAACTATACCCAAATTCCTGAAAGAGAGTTTGAAAAATGGTCAATGGGCTATGTACCGCAATCTAAGCTAACCGAATCACTGAATCTCAAGTTTTCAGGCTCCATTGATTTTAATCCTTTTAAAATGTCTGGAGAAAGTGCGCATTTATTAATGCTGGCATTAAAAGACAGCATAGCAGGCACAATCAGTTAGTATAAAAATAGACTACGAGATTGTTTTTGATTGCTATTTAAGCCAAGCTAAATCATCCTTAATTGATGAGATGATTAATGAAAAAAACACTACTCGCTTTTAGTTTACTTTTTACCCAGCCACTCATGGCTATTGACGTTAGTCATACACCAACAGCTATAACTATTGATGGTGTTTCTGAAAGTGCATGGAATAGCGCCACATGGCACCCTATGCCACACCTAATGGATGGTACACTTCCCTCATCAGAGGTTGACTTTAAAGGTCGCTATCGTCTTTTGTGGGATGAAAATTACTTGTATTTACAAGCAGACATTAGTGATGATGTGCTTATTGATACTCACCCAGATCCAACGGATAAATACTGGGACGATGATGCCTTAGAAGTGTTTATAGATAGTGACGCATCGGGTGGTAATCATCAGTTTAATCATACCGCGTTTGCCTATCATATTGGCCTTGATAACCAAGCAGCCGATTATGGCCCTGATAAAAAAGCGCATTTATATACCGACCATTTAGTTAGTAACTGGAAACGCAATACCACCGCGCCCTATAACATCACGTGGGAAGTGGCAATAAAACTCTACCCGAATGATTATCAACAAGGCGCACAAAACACTCCGCTTAAATTAACGCCAAAGCAAGTAGTCGGCTTTATGCTCGCATATTGCGATAACGACGGCAGCAAAGTGCGTGAACACTTCATGGGCTCACACGAAGTAGAGCCAGTGAACGGTGACCGCAACCGAGGATTTATAGACGCCAGCGTATTTGGCAAAATTACTCTACTGCCAAAAAGTAATTTCCAATAAGGTAATTGAAAACGTAGGTTGGGTTGAGCGAAGCGAAACCCAACAAAAAATACCCTACCAATAAACTCAGCAGCCTTACATTTCAATTGTTTCGCCCCTTCCTCATTGACTTCTCATTTTCTCCTCTTTGTGAAAAGATTTTTTAAGTAAATTATTTACAAAGCGGATAGAGGCGCTGCGCTTTTAGAGGAAAAGATTGTATTGCATGGTTTATAAAGTCTAGCGGCTTTCACCCAATAGCCATATTAACAACCAAGCTACCCAATAACACTGTTCTAATCTGACAGCTGACGACTTATAGCTAACAGCGCTTGTTTCCAAACACAAAAAAGCCGCTGTATTTTGCAATACAGCGGCTTTTAAAATCATTGTTCTAAATTAATAGATTATGACTTAGGAGCACGACCCGCACGTTTACGCTCATTTTCAGTTAAATGACGCTTACGAATACGAATGTTCTCAGGTGTAACTTCTACTAACTCATCATCAGCAATAAACTCAAGCGCTTGCTCAAGTGAATAGTTAAGTGCTGGTGTAAGTGTTTGTGCTTCATCTGTACCAGATGCACGAACGTTAGTAAGTTGCTTACCTTTAAGCGCGTTAACTGTAAGGTCGTTATCACGGCTATGAATACCGATAACCATACCTTCATAAACTTCAACACCGTGACCGATAAATAAACGGCCGCGCTCTTGTAAGTTAAATAATGCGTTAGTAAGTGCTTTACCTGTTGCGTTTGCAATCATTACGCCGTTCTTACGAACACCTAGCTCGCCACCTTTGTGCGGACCGTAGTGATCGAACGTATGGTAAAGTAAACCAGAACCCGACGTTAATGTCATGAACTCAGTTTGGAAACCGATTAAGCCACGGCTTGGGATCATAAAGTCCAAACGCATACGGCCTTTACCATCTGGGGCCATGTCAGTAAGTTCACCTTTACGAAGACCAATTTGCTCCATGATAGAACCCTGGTGCGCTTCTTCACAGTCAATAGTTAGTGTTTCATACGGTTCTTCTAACACACCATCAACAGTACGTAAGATAACTTCTGGACGAGATACAGCTAACTCATAACCTTCACGACGCATGTTCTCGATTAAGATACCTAGGTGTAATTCACCACGACCCGATACACGGAAGCTATCTGGGTTATCTGTATCTGCAACGCGAAGTGCAACGTTGTGTACTAATTCTTTGTCTAAACGCTCACGAATGTTACGTGATGTTACAAACTTACCTTCTTTACCACAGAAAGGTGAGTTATTTACAGAGAACGTCATCGTTACTGTTGGCTCATCAACACTTAATGGAGGTAATGCTTCAACGTTGTTAGGACAACAAAGCGTATCTGAAATCTTAAGCTCGCCAAGACCCGTTACCGTTACGATGTTACCAGCGTAAGCTTTATCAGTTTCAATACGTTCAAGACCTAAGTAGCTTTGTACTGAACCAATTTTACCGTTACGTTTAGACCCGTCAGCGCTAATAATCGTAACTTGTTGGTTAGGTACAACTGAACCGCGTTTGATACGACCAATGCCAATTACACCTTTATAAGAGTTGTAATCAAGCTGTGAAATCTGCATTTGGAAGTCACCTTCAGGATCTGCATCCGGTGGTGATACTTCGTCAACGATCATCTTGAACATAGGTTCCATGTTATCTGATGCTTCGTCTAAATCTAATGTAGCCCAACCATTGATTGCTGATGCGTAGATTACTTTAAAGTCTAACTGTTCATCAGTTGCGCCTAGGTTGTCGAATAAATCAAAGATTTGATCCATAACCCAATCAGGGCGAGCACCTGGCTTATCAATTTTATTGATAACAACGATTGGCTTTAAGCCTTGCGCGAATGCCTTTTGCGTTACGAAACGCGTTTGTGGCATTGGGCCTTCTTGAGCGTCAACAAGTAGTAGTACTGAGTCAGCCATCGAAAGTACGCGTTCAACTTCACCACCGAAGTCGGCGTGTCCAGGAGTATCTACGATATTGATATGGTAATCATTCCAAGAGATAGCGGTGTTTTTCGCTAAAATGGTAATACCACGTTCTTTTTCAATGTCGTTTGAATCCATCACGCGCTCTTCATTACCGCCGCGTGTTTCTAATGTACCTGATTGCTCAAGTAGTTTATCAACCAGTGTTGTTTTACCGTGGTCAACGTGGGCGATAATTGCTATATTTCTTAACTTTTCGATACTCATATGTTCACTCAGAGAAATTGAATCTCATTGATCCTGCAGGGGCTATACGTTCTCACCTGCGCTTTCACGAGATGTCCCAGCATAGGATTTAAAAGGGCGCATATTATCCCCTATAAATGGAATGGATGAAAGTTTATCCAAAATAAAATTTCAAACTTTCGCAATAAAATAATTAACTCTTTGTTTTAAAATAATTAATTTTGATGATTAATTTTTATAAATTAATCTCAAAAGGTGGTTTTGGATTAATTTAAAGCGACTTTACTGCGTATTTTGCATTTTCTTTGTGTTAGTCTAAGGTGATTAATTTGCAAGCAATTATAACCCTGTAAATGTTGCACCGTTTTGGAATTATTACGCACCAAAACAGTGCTTAATCTATGCCGCCTTTATACTGTTTATATATTTTCACATAAAAAACAACAAATTATAATAGTGGCACAAAATCAGCTTATAGGTATTTAAAGTATCTAAGCAGCAATAATAAAACCCAATAGTTGGAGGACACATGTCACAATCGGTTTTAGATTTTATTAAAGAAAATGACGTTAAGTTCATTGATTTACGCTTTACTGACACAAAAGGTAAAGAGCAACATGTTTCTATTCCTCATCATCAAGTTGATGAAGACTTTTTTGAAGATGGAAAGATGTTCGACGGTTCTTCAATTGCTGGCTGGAAAGGCATTAATGAATCAGACATGGTGCTACTACCTGATGCAGATTCAATCAAGCTTGACCCTTTCACAGAAGAAACAACACTTATCGTTCGTTGTGACGTGGTTGAGCCTTCTACATTACAAGGTTATGAGCGCGACCCTCGTTCAGTAGCTAAACGCGCTGAAGAGTACATGCGTTCTACCGGTATTGCTGACACAGTTTTATTCGGTCCAGAACCAGAATTTTTCGTATTTGACGACGTTAAATACAAATCTGACATGTCAGGTTCAATGTATAAAATTGATTCTAAGCAAGCAGCTTGGAACTCAGATAAAGAATATGCAGATGGCAACACAGGCCACCGTCCAGGTGTTAAAGGCGGTTACTTCCCAGTTGCACCAGTAGATGACTTCCAAGATTGGCGCTCTGCAACATGTTTAGTGTTAGAAGAAATGGGCCAAGTTGTTGAAGCGCATCACCACGAAGTGGCGACTGCCGGTCAAAACGAGATCGCAACTCGCTTTAACACTATGGTTTTAAAAGCAGATGAAATCCAAGAAATGAAATATGTTATCCATAACATGGCTCATTTATACGGAAAGACAGCAACGTTTATGCCTAAGCCTGTTGTTGGTGATAACGGTTCTGGTATGCACTGTCACCAATCTTTAGCTAAAGACGGCGTAAACTTATTCGCAGGTGATAAGTACGGCGGCCTTTCTGAAGACGCGCTTTACTACATTGGCGGTATCATCAAACATGCTAAAGCAATCAACGCTTTTGCTAACGCGTCAACTAACTCGTACAAACGTTTAGTGCCAGGTTTTGAAGCACCAGTAATGCTTGCATACTCTGCACGTAACCGTTCAGCGTCAATCCGTATTCCAGTGGTTCCATCTGCAAAAGGTCGCCGTATTGAAGTACGCTTCCCAGATCCAACTGCTAACCCATACCTTGCTTTCTCTGCAATGCTTATGGCAGGCCTTGACGGAATTAAAAACAAAATCCACCCTGGCGATGCCATGGATAAGGATTTATATGACTTACCAGCAGAAGAAGCAGCAGAAATTCCAACTGTGGCATCATCACTAGATGAAGCACTAGCGGCATTAGATGCAGACCGTGAGTTCTTAAACCAAGGTGGCGTATTCACTAATGACCTCATTGATGCTTACATTGCACTTAAGTCAAAAGAAGTTGAAAAACTTAACATGACGACTCACCCAGTTGAGTTTGAAATGTACTACAGCTGTTAATTTATTAACCGATAAATAATGTGTGTTTTAAGCCCGCTTTGCGGGCTTTTTTTATGGCAAATTTAACGGTTCTACACTAAAGTGAAGTAAGTTTAAACAATGCAGGGTGGCAGGATGGTAGGTAAGGTTTTGTTGCTATTAATAGCTTTAGTGTTAAGTGTTAATAGCCATGCAAGCAATAAAAAAATTTATGCATGGAAAGACAAAAATGGTGTGCTGGTTTTTTCAGATACCCCTCAACCTGGCGCCAAGGAGGTTAAGCTCACCAGCCAACACTTAAACATGCCTGCAACAAATACTGACATTCTTGATACTTCACCGACTAAAACAGCGGTCAAGTTTAAAATTAGTATTACATCACCAGAGCCCAACCAAACTATAAGAGAAAACACCGGTTCAGTGTACGTTTCAACTCAGATCGCTCCTCGCTTTGAAGCTGGATTTACTATTGGCTTGTTTTTAAATGGCATTGCTATTGGTGAACCCAGTGATACCACCACCCTGGCGTTAAGAGATGTAGAACGCGGCCAACATACACTGCAAGTTAAACTTTATAATAAACAAAATCAAATAATTGCAACTAGCCCTGACAGTGTATTTTTTATGCATCGTAAAGGCCTTAATATAGGTCGGTAATTGCAGTTAAATACGTATAATTAGCGTATATTTTACTAAAAACCTTGCCTACCTCCCCAGGCGCACTAAAATGGTGCAATAATGATTAATAAGACACATTTTAGCCCAGAGCTACTAAATATAATTTGGCAAAACCAAACCACCGCCCTGATGTTACTTGATGAAAGCTTTACGCTTATTTACGCCAACACCAGTGCTAGTGAATTACTTGGTTTAGGCGAAAAGCGCCTACTCGGGCAAGCGTTCGACGACTTATTCAATTACCACTCTATCGACTTAAAACGTATTGCACAGTATTCGTTAGTTGATGGTGTAGACTGCCACCAGCATAGAGCTGACGTGGTGTTTATCGATTCTCGCCATGCAAAATTAGCGGTCAGCACGCGACGAATAAAGCATAACGATACCTTTTATATTTTATTTGAATGTCGACAAACCGATGACGAAATTAAGCACGATCAAGTTTCAAACCAAATGCATCAATACCAAGCTGCACGCAACTTAATTCGCGGTTTAGCCCATGAAATTAAAAACCCGCTGGGTGGAATTCGCGGGGCGGCGCAATTATTGCAGTATGAAGGTGATCAGCAAGAAAGAGATCAATGTGCAGAACTGATAATTGAACAAGCCGATCGATTGCGTGAATTAGTTGATAGGCTCCTTGGGCCTAATCAGCTGCCGCAAAAATCGTATGGCAATATACATCAAACATTAGAGTCGGTTGTAAAACTCAGTACCTTAGATAACAACCGCGATATTCGGTTAGTTAAAGACTACGATCCGAGTATTCCTGATGTTTATATTGATCAGAGCAAAGTTCAACAGGTAGTGCTAAACATTGTGCGTAATGCACAACAAGCATTGGTAGATGGTGGTGAAATAAAAATAAAAACGCGGATTAATTACCAGCATCGTCGTCCTGGCAAAGCCCCTAAAAAGGCACTGCTTATTCAAGTCATGGATAACGGCCCGGGTATTGATGCCAATTTACGCGACACCTTATTTTACCCTATGACCACCAATAAAGAAGGTGGCTCGGGACTTGGATTATCTATAGCGCAAACCTTGATTGATCAACATGATGGCTATATCGAATGTGATAGTTGGCCGGGACATACTGAATTTAATATTTATCTGCCGTTTACAGATTAATACTTTGGAGTTTGCATGAAAACAGCTTGGCTTGTAGATGATGATGCCTCAATTCGCTTTGTACTAGAAAAAGCACTGACTCGCGCAGGGTTTGAAGTAGAAAGTTTTGCAGATGCACAAAACGTACTTAACGCGCTAAAATTTAGTCAACCTAGCGTGTTGATTTCCGATGTGCGAATGCCTGGTATGGACGGTATGGCATTACTTGAGCTAATAGCAGAGCAAACGCCAGGGCTACCTGTGATCATTATGACCGCCCACTCAGACCTTGATTCAGCCGTTAATGCATTCCAAAAAGGCGCATTTGAGTATTTGGCCAAGCCGTTTGATTTAAATGAAGCGGTTGCACTGGTGGAAAGTGCGTATCGAGCTAATTCGACCAAAAAAACCAAACGAAAAACCGCCCCGCCAAAAAGTGCCCATATTATTGGTGAAGCCCCGGCTATGCAGGAAGTGTTTCGTGCTATAGGTAAGCTGTCAGCATCAAGTATGAGCGTACTCATCAACGGTGAGTCAGGAACAGGTAAAGAGTTGGTTGCCAGCGCTCTGCATAACCATAGCCCGCGGAAAGAAAACCAATTTATAGCCCTTAATATGGCCGCTATCCCTAAAGAATTAGTTGAATCTGAACTGTTTGGCCACGAAAAAGGCGCTTTTACAGGGGCAGATAGCGTGCGTAAAGGTCGCTTTGAACAAGCCAATGGCGGTACCTTATTTTTGGATGAAATCGGTGATATGCCACTGGATGTACAAACCCGCTTATTGCGCGTATTAGCCGATGGCGAATTTTATCGCGTGGGGGGTCATCAAAGTATAAAAGTAGATGTACGCATTATTGCTGCCACCCATCAAAATTTAGAAGAGCTGGTAAAACAAGGTAAGTTTAGAGATGATTTATTTCATCGTTTAAACGTGGTTCGCCTACGTTTACCTGCCTTACGCGAGCGCCCTGAAGATATAGAGCGCTTAGCGCTACACTTTTTACATAAAAGTGCAAAAGACCTGCAAGTAGATAGTAAAGTATTAAGCCCTAAAGCAATTAAGCAACTGTGTTTATTTAATTGGCCTGGGAATGTTCGTCAACTTGAAAACACCTGCCGCTGGTTAACCGTTATGGCGCCTGGAGAGCTGATTGGCGAGCAAGATTTACCTCCTGAAATTATTGATAATGCCGCCGCAACCCAAGAAGGCGATTGGCTAGATTCATTTCAGCAGTGGCTTAATCAAGAATTTAAACAAGGTAAAGAAAATATTTGGCCGGATATTCAAGCCCAGCTAGAAACCCGCTTAATCAAAACAGCCCTCGCTAATTGTTCTGGCCATAAACAAGAAGCCGCAGTAAAAAATTGGTTGGGGTCGCAATACGTTGACCCGAAAATTAAAAGAGCGCAATATTAGCTGATATTTTATAAGACTAGCGTCCTAGGTTATTAATGAAGTTAATTGAAAACATCCCTTTGTTTAAGCAAATGGAAATTATAAATCGCTTAGATTTTTTTAAAGAATTCACACTCAATGAGCGCCAGATTTTGCTTGAGTCATTTGGTTTACTTTATTTAATAAATAAAAATCAGTTTTTATTTAAAGAATTTGATAATGACAAGCGACTGTTTATTGTGCTCAGTGGATCTTTAATGGTGTTTAAACACAATCACCTGCTGGAACTGGGTAGTATAGAGCCTGGCGAATTTATTGGTGAAGGTGCATTTATTAATAACCGAGAGCGCAGTATTAATGCACGCGCCAAAGAAAGCGCCATAGTACTGGCTATTACTGCCGATGCTCTCACCCGCCTACCTAATGTCATACGCGAAAAAATTAAAGACCGTATTATTGAAGGTATGAGCCTGCGCATTGCAAAACTCTCGGAGCATATAGAAGAGCACGGTTAACAGTTAACTTAATCCATATAAACAACCTGCATTGAGCAATTAAGCCAGCCTGGCTTATTTACATGAGCTGTTATGGTATATGTGCCTGATGGTTTGTCGCCAAAAGGAGTCTCAACCAATGGCTGTGAGTGAGTGTAGGTTTGTGAATAATTGCTGTAGTAAATAACCAAATAGCCGTATAAATATTCCCATTTCAATGTGACTTTTGCGCCGCTGATTAATGTGAACTCAGCATGTTGATCAGTAAAGGTTACGACTTGGTCATTAAACTCATCTTTTTCGCACTGGGTTGTTCGCAACCGAGAAGGCATGGTAAAAGCGTCGTCCGCATCAGTATTTTTTAGATAAAAACCAATATTACCATCACCATAAAAGTGATTTGCGCGTGTGGTGTAGCTAATTTCGGGTTGATAGCCTAACCCCTGCATAATAGTAGCTAGCTGCTCTGTTTCTTGGCGTAAAATTCTATCATTTGATAATAGTAAAGTAGCTACGCCAAATTCCCGAGGGATGTCGTGTTCAACATATTCGTAAGGTAGGGATTGTGTTTTGAGTGCGGCCTCTAACTGCTGGTGCTGTGAGTCCGATAAACCTTTACTAAATATATACACTGTAGGCTGTTGGCATGCACTCAACAATAGCATGAGTGCACACGCTAAAATTCCATTTTTCATTATCACCCCGCTGATTACAAGTGTAGTCTAAAGGAGTGATTTAAAATCGCAACTTAATTTATTTGGCTGTTTAACCTGAAGTCTGGTTATTTAGCCATGCATCGACACTCTGACGTTTGTACAGCACTTCATTAAATAACCGATGACGCTCAAATACTAGCTCACTTTGCTTGGTATTTAGCCCGCTAGTTAGCTGGCTATGGGTATCGTTAAACTTAGAGATAACTGAAAAGCCACGTTCAGTGTCTTCTTTTACCTGTTGTGCTAGATGCGCTCTTACATCATCAGCGGTTAACAGATCTGAATGCTCTAAGCCCATTAGCTCTTTTTTCATCGCTAATCTTATGCCCATTTTTTACTCCATTATTTATATTCAATCTCTTTTACGGCCGATATTGGCAATTAGCGCGCCAATGTGTAATTTTTTTCGCGTGAAGCTTAACCCTGAATTACTTCAGTTTTTTTAAAGACTATAAAAAGAGATAAAAAGTTTCATAAAAAATCACATAATCAACTCACCTAACAAGCTCACTTTGGTGCAAAATAGCCACTGAGCCTTTATACTACAGCTAATACCACCCCCACTGAGAAACATGATGAACGAAGAATATATAGAAGTTGAGTTAGAAGAAGAGCCTATAGAGCTGTGCAAATTATTAAAGGTATTAGATCTTGTTGAAGGTGGTGGTCAAGCAAAAAACCTAATTAGCGAAGGCTATGTCGGTGTTAACCATGAAATTTGTACAATCAAACGGAAAAAATTATACAGCGGTGATGTACTTGCATTTGATGGCGAGTTGTTTCAATTAACGTTAAGTGAAGATGCCACTCCAGCAGAACGTCCAGTTATTGATGAAACAGTTACAGCAGAAAAAGCCGCGCCAGTAGCAACAACAGAGCCGGCTAAAAATAAACGCAAACGCACTAAAAAGCCTAAAGTTGATGAAAAAACGGGTCGTCGCCCTATTTCATTTGGCTAACATTTGCTTAAGTTATATGTGTTATTAAAAGCCAGTTTGCATCACTGGCTTTTTTATTCTTTAATAGAATATCAATAATAAAAAATAGATGCTTACATGTCAGAAAACACCTCAAACCGCTGGATAAAACCCGTACTTATTACCGCCTTATTATGGAACATATTAGGTATTCTTGCATTTGTCATGCAGCTGTTTCTCTCTCCAGAGATGATAAGTAAACTACCTGAAGAACAACAACTTGCTTATAACAGCCAACCTCTATGGGCTACTTTAGCGTTTGCTATTGCGGTATTTGGCGGCGCATTAGGATGCGTACTTTTGTTATTCAAAAAGTCTCTAGCCAGATTAACATTAATAATCTCTTTGGCAGCGATTTTAGCTCAGCAATACTATAATTTTATGATTATTAATAGCATCAACTTGTTTGGTATTAGCGCTATTTTTATGCCTATTGCAGTCACCATAATTGCGATTGCATTGGTGTATTTAAGTTTTCATTTAAAACAACAAGACTACTTTAAATAGCACTTTTTTGAGTTTAGTTTTGTGGCCAATTATTACTCAGAGTATCCCTTGAATTTTAACTTTTGGCCTTCATCTCTATTTAAATAACGACCAAAATAAATTATACAATATGGTATTTTTTATCATGGTACACACTTTGCAAATCACTACAGAGGTCACTTTTACAAGAATATTAATCTAATTTATTGAAGGGACAAATAATGAAAAATAGTTTCGACACCCAACAACAGCTCACTATCAATGGCGAGCAGTATCATATCAACTCGCTCATGGGACTTGGCGATAAAGCCAAACGCCTGCCTTTCTCGTTAAAAGTATTGCTAGAAAACTTACTACGTAACGAAGATGGTGTGAATATTAAAGAACAAGATATTCAGGCCTTATTAGATTGGGATCCAAAAGCGAAGCCCTCTGCCGAGGTAGCTTTCACTCCAGCCCGCGTAGTAATGCAAGATTTCACTGGTGTCCCTGCAATTGTTGATTTAGCTGCCATGCGTGATGCGATGGAAAAACTCGGTGGTGATCCTGCAAAAATAAACCCACTTTCTCCTGCTGAGCTGGTAATCGATCACTCGGTGCAAGTGGATGGTTACGGTAAAGATGGTTCATTCGACTTAAACTCAAAATTAGAATATGAGCGTAACAAAGAGCGTTACGAATTTTTACGTTGGGGACAAACCGCATTTGATAACTTAAAAGTTGTACCACCTGCAACCGGTATAGTTCACCAAGTGAATTTAGAGTATTTAGCCCGCGTAGTATTTAATGATACAAAAAACGGCAAATCGTTAGCCTATCCAGATACACTAGTCGGTACAGATTCTCATACAACGATGATTAATGGTTTAGGCGTACTTGGCTGGGGTGTAGGCGGCATTGAAGCCGAAGCCGCCATGCTTGGCCAACCTATTAGCTTGCTTATTCCACAGGTTGTGGGTGTTAAATTAAATGGTCGCTTACCTGAGGGCACTACAGCAACCGATTTAGTACTTACTGTTACTGAAATGCTGCGTAACCACGGTGTGGTAGGTAAGTTTGTTGAGTTTTATGGTGACGGCCTTGCCGACTTACCACTTGCCGATAGAGCAACTATCGCTAATATGGCGCCAGAGTATGGCGCAACCTGTGGTATTTTCCCTATTGATGATGAAACGATTAATTACTTACGCTTAACTAATCGCGATGAGAAGCAGCTTAAACTGATTGAAGATTACGCTAAACACCAAGGCTTATGGCGTAACGATGGCGACGAAGCACATTATACCGATAAGCTTGAACTGACTTTAGATGATGTTGTGCCAAGCCTAGCAGGCCCCAAACGCCCGCAAGATAGAATTACTTTGGATAAAGCCGGCAAGGTTATTGGTCAGCACTTAAAAGATTTTCAAGACGAGCGTATGGCACGTCGTGATAAAAGCGATGAAGAGCAAGCGCGTATTGAAAGCGAAGGCCCTACTACCAACCCTGATGATCCTACCGATGAAGCGCAGTTTATGGGCGCAGCAAAAGTAAACTTTAATGGAGAAGAATTTGAGTTAAATGATGGTGCCTGTGTTATTGCTGCAATTACTAGCTGTACAAACACATCTAACCCAAGTGTTATTTTAGCTGCCGGTTTAGTAGCTCAAAAAGCACGTCAGTTAGGTATTAATGTAAAGCCTTGGGTTAAAACGTCACTCGCGCCAGGTTCACAGGTGGTGACCGATTACCTTGAAAAAGCAGGGTTGATGGATGACTTGGATGCGCTTGGCTTTAATTTAGTTGGTTATGGCTGTACCACATGTATTGGTAATTCAGGCCCACTTGCCGATGAAATTAGTGAGGCGATTCAAAAACACAAATTAGTTGTAAGCTCAATTTTATCGGGTAACCGTAACTTTGAAGGGCGCATACATCAAGATGTTAAAATGAACTTTTTAGCGTCGCCTCCTTTAGTGGTTGCCTATGCCATAGCGGGTAGAACCGATATTGATGTTTACAACGAGCCACTCGCGCAAGATAAGCATGGTAACGATATTTACCTTAAAAATATTTGGCCGAGCGTTAAAGAAGTAAGTGAACTAGTAAAAAGTACGGTAACTAAAGAGATGTTCGAAAAAAGCTACGCCAATGTTTACGATGGCGACAGTCGCTGGCAAAAAATTCAAATACCTGATGGTAAACTTTACGATTGGGACGGTGCTTCGACTTATATCAAAAAAGCCCCCTTCTTTGATGGTATGAGTGTTGAACCACCAGGTATTCCAACTATTGAGGGTGCGCGTTGTTTAGCTAAACTGGGTGATTCGGTGACTACCGATCATATTTCACCAGCAGGTGCAATTAAGGCAGAGGCACCCGCAGGGCTTTACCTACAAGAAAATGGGGTTGAAAAAGCACAATTTAACTCTTATGGTTCACGACGTGGTAATCACGAAGTAATGATGCGCGGTACATTCGCTAATGTGCGCCTTAAAAACTTACTAGCCCCTGGTACCGAGGGCGGTGTTACCCGCACTCAACCTGATGATAAGCTAGAAAATATTTATGACGCGGCAATGGCATATCAAGAAAATGGAACACCACTAGTGGTTCTAGCAGGTAAAGAGTATGGAACTGGCTCTTCGCGAGATTGGGCTGCAAAAGGGTCATTATTACTCGGTATTAAAGCTGTGATAGCACAAAGCTATGAGCGTATTCACCGCTCTAATTTAATTGGTATGGGCGTACTTCCTTTACAATTTAAAGAAGGTGAAAGCCATGAATCACTAGGCTTAACTGGGCAAGAGCAATTTGATATTCAAGGGTTATACGATAAAACCGACGAAGTCAGTGTGATTGCGACTAACAGTGAAGGTAAACAAGTTAGCTTTAGTGCCGATGTGCGTATTGATACTCCGAAAGAGTGGGATTACTACAAACATGGCGGTATTTTACAGTACGTACTGCGCAATATGCTCGACTAACAACTTAAAACGAAAATGCAGCCCGGCTCAGTAATGAGCTGGGCTTTTTTATATTATTAATGGATGCTTGCGCTAAATCAATATCGCTTTATAAAGACTCCATACACTAAGAAGACACGCTGCGCAGAGGCCGTTATGTCTTCAATTGTAATAATTAGACTACTTAAAACATCGATTTTGCTTGGGTTATGCTTAATAGTGACAGGCCATGGTTTAATTGTATCGAGCTACTTTACCAACCAGTACGGCATTAAAGGTATTATTACTGCAGCTGCCTGTATTGCAATTGGCGTGCTTTTATCATTGCCTACTAAAATCTACTTAACCATATTATTAATGGAAGCAGAAAAGCGTTATTTGAAGACACAGCAAAAACACCCCAAAACTAAAAGCCGCTAAAACTTTCGACCTCTTTACTGCGTTGCTCTATTCTCTTTTTGGCTTTTTCAGCATCTTCAAACAGTTTATTAATTGATTCACTGTTATATATCTCAGGCGCTCGCTGAGGAAAAGGCTTTACTGCTGATTTAGCACTGCCACTCAAAATGGCGGTATCTTCTGCAACCACAACATTGATATCGGCGGGATTAAGCTTTACCACTTCGCTTTTACCATTTTTGTTTGGTACATCTGAGAAATGCCACTGTCCTTGCCCGTCTTGCCATTTATAAATTGGCTTAGGATTTTCTAGCTCAAAAGTAGCACCAGTGATTTTTTCACTCGCGGTGGTAATTGCTAAGGTAATGCTATCTAACGCACCAGATGAAAGCGCTACCATTTCATCTTTAATCTCTATTGATTCACTGTAAATAACAGAGGTACTTAGCCAAGGCTGGCCATTGGTTTTTTAATAAAAACAATAAGGTAACAGCAATTATCATCACTGACATTGCTAAATAGGTGAAGTATTTCATAGCGTTCCTGCTGTGTGTTTAATCCATCATCACAACCAATATAATAAAAAAGAATCAATTCAGCAAATATTAAACAATAAAAAACGCAGCAAAGGCTGTCGTTTTTTTATTTTATAGCTTTGAATAATAAAGTAATTAAATTCCATCACCATCAATATGTAAGCCACACTCACGGTTCAAACCAAAAAAGCGGGTTTCCTCTTCACTCATACCCGGCTCTAACTTGCGCGTAGTATGTACATCCCCCATCGACACATAGCCTTGCTCCCATAATGGGTGGTATGGCAAATTATGCTTTGTTAGGTATTGATATACATCGCGATTATTCCATTCAATAATGGGGTACACTTTTACCGTACCTCGACTTATTTCTAGTACTTGCTTTTCAGCACGGCTTGAGGATTGATCTCGACGTAGACCACTAAACCAAGTGCTCGCATTCAGCTCCTTTAAAGCGCGTGTCATGGGCTCTACTTTATTAAGCTGATTGTATTGCTTAATGCCTGCCTCACCTAGCTCCCATAATTTTCCAAATTTAGCTTCTTGCCATGCAGGGCTGAGCTGCGCTTTATACACTTTTAAGTTAAGTGATAACTGCGAAGTCATTTGCTCTATAAACTGATAGGTTTCTGGAAATAAGTAGCCAGTATCTGTTAATACCACAGGTATATCGGGGCGCTGTGATGTCATTAAATGCAACATTACTGCGGCTTGAATACCAAAACTCGATGATAAAAACGCGGTGTCAGGCAAGTGCTCTAGCGCCCATGCAACGCGCTGCTCTGCGCTCATGTCAGCCAGCAAACCGTTCGCATCAGCTAACATCGCCTGTTGGCTTTGCTTATCTAGCTGTAATATGTTTTTAAATTCACTCATGGTCAACTTTAAACCTCACCAGCGCTTTGCGCTGCTTTTAAATTATGCGTAAAAATCGGTAACAGATACTTTTACTTCTGCAACAATACCTTTGCGAATAACAAAATCACCAAAACACTCGCCACCATTACGTTCACTAACCCATTGCCCAATGAGTTTATCGAATGCTTCTAAGTAAACCTCTTCGCCAACGTTTTCAAGGTAAAGCTTAGGAATACGCGTGCCCTCAGTGTTACCCCCTAGATAAACGTTATACTTACCAGGGCCTTTGCCGACCAATCCAGCTTCTGCTAGCATGGCACGACCACAGCCATTCGGGCAACCAACCACACGCATAATAATGCTGTCATTTGGCACCCCATGCTTGGTTAATAAGCCTTCTATTTTTTCAATTAAACTCGGTAAGTAACGCTCAGCTTCGGCCATGGCTAATGGGCAGGTTGGTAATGCCACACACGCCATTGAATTTTTGCGTTGTTCAGTGTCTTTATCGTCAATCAAACCATGGTTACGGGCTATTTCTTCAATGACTGCTTTTTGATCGGCCGGTACACCGGCAATAATTAAGTTTTGATTTGCCGTCATGCGAAAATCACCTTGATGAATTTCTGCAATTTTGCGACACCCTGTTTTAAGCGGCTTATCAGGGTAGTCTAAAATACGACCACTTTGAATAAACAGGGTTAAGTGGTGCTTACCATCAATGCCCTCGACCCAACCAATACGATCCCCTCGGTGAGTAAACTCATAAGGGCGGCTTGGTGCAAAGCTCACGCCTGCGCGTTTTTCAACTTCGGCCTTAAATACTTCAGTGCCAACACGATCGAGAGTGTATTTAGTTTTTGCATTTTTACGATTTGAGCGGTTACCCCAATCACGCTGAACAGATACCACGTGCTCAGCAATTTTTAACGTGTCTTCTAGGCTAATAAAGCCAAAGTCGTCCGCTTTACGTGGATAGGTTGCTGTATCGCCATGGGTCATAGCCAAACCACCACCCACAAGTACGTTAAAACCAACGAGTTTGCCACCCTCAGCAATCGCCACAAAGTTTAAATCGTTAGCATGTACGTCCACCTCATTATTAGGTGGAATCGTCACTGTGGTTTTAAACTTACGCGGTAAATACGTTGAACCTAAAATAGGCTCTTCTGTGGTTTCAGACTTTTCGCCATTAAGCCAAATTTCAGCGTATGCCTTCGTTTTAGGTAATAAGTGCTCAGAGATTTTTGCCGCCCACTCATAGGCCTCTTGATGTAACTCAGACTCAACCGGATTGGTAGTACATAACACATTACGATTCACGTCACCGGCGGTGGCAATTGAATCAATACCCACGCTATTAAGTAATTGGTGCATACCTTTAATTTCGGGTTTTAATACACCATGAAACTGAAATGTCTGGCGAGTAGTTAAACGAATACTGCCATAACTGGTTTTATCACCAGCAAACTTATCAATTGCTAGCCATTGCTCTGGCTTAATGATACCGCCAGGCATACGTGCGCGTAGCATCACATTATGCAGTGGTTCTAGCTTTTGTTTAGCACGTTCAGGACGTATATCGCGATCATCTTGTTGATACATGCCGTGAAAACGAATTAACTGAAAATTATCAGCGGTAAAACCACCGGTGATCTCGTCTTTTAAATCTTGCTCTATGGTGCCACGTAAAAAGTTGCTTTCTCTTTTCAAACGCTCGTTATCAGAAAGCTTTACGTTTTTATCTTGTTCGCTCATGTTTAATCCTAAATTTGTTACAGTGACGGCTGTTAGCGTTGCTTTGTTATAAAGTAAGCAATGTGTACTTAGTACACATCTTTCTGATAGCGATTTGCGCTTCGTAAGTCTTTTAAATAAAGCTCTGCGTCTTCATAGCTTTTACCAGTGTTTTCGCTAATGATATCAACTAAGGCATTATGTACATCCTTTGCCATGCGGTTTGCATCGCCACACACATAAAAATGAGCACCCGCTTCTAACCAATCAAACACTTCTTTTGAGTTTTTACGTAACTTATCTTGTACATAAACTTTTTCTGCTTGGTCACGACTAAACGCCACATCAACCTTACTTAGTAAACCTGACTTTAAGTACCCTTGAATTTCTACTTGGTACAAGAAGTCTTGAGTAAAGTGTGGGTTACCAAAAAATAGCCAGTTTTTACCTGTTGCTTCTCGTGCATCACGCTCTTGTAAAAAGGCGCGAAATGGCGCAATACCAGTACCTGGTCCAACCATAATAATCGGTGTGTCATCGTTTACTGGTAAGCGGAAGTTATCATTATGTTCACTGAACACTTTTACTTTACAGCCTTCTTCAGCGCGGCGTGCTAAGTACCCTGAACAACCACCTAAATGCTCTGTACCAAACGCTTCAAACTCAACTAATGCAATAGTTAAATGCACCTCATCTTCAACCTCTGCTTGGCTAGAAGCAATTGAATATAAACGTGCTTGTAATTTACGCAGGCAATCAACTAGTGTTTGCGCTTCTAATTTAGCTGGGTTTTGTGCAACCACATCAAAGATTTGGCAAGGCTCAATGTATTCGCGCATTGCGCCTTTATCTTCTACTAGTTTAAGCAGCTCAGGCGTGCCTGTAGCGGTGGCATACTTTTCAACAAAGCCAGGGTAGGATTGTGTTAGCTCTAGTTTTTCAATTAAGGCATCACGTACGCTGAGTTCTTCATCGCCAAGTTTAACGCGGCTAGTAGGATCAATTTGCGTTTGCGCTAGTAGCTCATCTACACGTACTTCATCATTTAAGAAGTAAATGCCTAATGAATCACCTGGGGTGTAACTAATATCTGACCCTTCAAGTGAAATTTCAACATGGCGTACATCTTTGGTTGAATCACGACCGGTAATTTTTTGCACTAAGCTTAGCTCTGCCGCAAACGGATTTTGCTTTGTGTACTGACTAGCAGCTGCTGTAGGCGAGCCAAATGGCATTGATACAACTTGACCGCCTGTGGCATCTTGCTGAGCTTTTAAATCTGGCTCAAACGCATTTAGTGCGCCTTCAATCCAAGTGGCTGCTTCGTCATCGTAATCAACGTCTAGGTCGGCACGTTGATGAATAACCTCTGCACCTAATTTAGTTAAACGCTCTTCAAAGTCTTTAGCGGTTTGACAGAAAAATTCATAGCTAGAATCACCTAAGCCTAATACTGCAACTTTGACACCATCAAGCTTTGGCGCTTTTTTAGTAATTAAAAATTCATACAGTGTTTCGGCGTCTTCTGGTGGCTCACCCTCGCCGTAAGTCGATACAACAACGGTTAAAAACTTTTCTTTTTTCAGGGCTGTCGGTTTGTAATCTGACATACTAACCAGTTTAGTTGCTAAGCCGCGAGACTCAGCTTGCTCTTTAAGTTTAGTCGCCACCGCTTTAGCATTACCTGTTTGCGAACCATATAAAATGGTCAACGCTGCCGCCTCCGAGGTTGCAGGTGCACCTGAAGCTGGCGCGCCTAGCGCTGCAGAATTAGCATTAGCAGCTAAGTAGCCGCTAACCCAGGCTTGCTGAATTGGATTAAGCTCAGCCACTAAACCTTGTAGCTTTTGTACTTGCTCTTGCGAAAGCGGACTTGCTAGCGCATTGAGTTGACCTAACAACATGAATTTTTCCTCATAACCCTGAACGTTAAACACAATGCCTGTTCACATTGTTTAAAAATGAGTGCCACCTCACTCAGAAAGTTCTGTTGAGGTTAATTGAGTATGCAGGATAGCCGTCTAAGCATAGATAAAAAAAGAATAGAATCTGCTTTGATATTCCATTTAGTTATTAAGTTACATAAAAACCTGCGAAATAGACCTAAAAAGGTTTTATTGTCTTTTATGAAATTTTAATTTAACAATTTTGTAACTTTTATGATCTAAGGTATATTACGCAAAACTATAAAATAGGAACACCTATGTTACACGGTATATATAAAAACAAATTACTTTTGAGCACCTTGTTATTATCCTCATTACCCGCGATGGCTAATGTGGTTAATGGCAACTTTGAACAATACAGTGGCAACACCCCAGATGCATGGACAGTGATTGATAGCGGTATTAACGTATCTGCCAACAGCACAGTCGTAAGTAAAGGCTCACAAGCAGCAGCGATTAGCGTTAATACAGGCACACAAAGCAATACTGATTTTTTGCAGCAAGTCGCTGTTGAAATGGGTAAAACTTATGAGTTCTCAGTTGATGTGTATCATACCGAAGGCCATCTTAAGGCGCGTTTGTTGATAGATGGTTATCAAGGCTATTCAAATCCAGCACAAACCAACCAATGGCAAACCATTACTTACAGCTACACAGCCGATAGTAATAAAACCATTGATGTCGGCTTACGCTTTTATGATACAACGGGATTTGATGGTAGCGAGTTAGTTTATGTTGATAACTTCTTGCCTAGTAATGACAGCAGTGGCTCTCCAAGCTGCGCAGATAACGGCCTTACTTTTAGCCTAACCACAGATAACTACGGCGAAGAAACCAGCTGGCAAATAGCGCACAACCAAACCGGTGTCGTTGCAAGCGGAAGTGAGTATGCTGCAAACACCCAATATACCGAACAATTATGCGTAGCCGATGGTGAGTATACATTTACTATTAATGACAGCTATGGCGATGGTATTTGCTGTTCATATGGCAGTGGTAGCTACGCCTTGAATAATGAAAGCACATTGCTCGCCAGTGGAGCTAGTTTTCAAACAACCGAAGCTACCGCTTTCTCATTAGGAAGCACTGAGCCAACACCGACGCCAACCGGCTACTATGTGACAACTCAAGGCTTGTCTGGTTACACGCTAAAAACTGAGCTTTATAACATTATTAATAATCATAATGCTCAAGGGTATTCCGCTATTTGGAATTTTTACGACGCATCGGCGCGTGATAAATACTATGAAAACGATAATAGTATTTTAGATATGTACAGCGAGAAGCCCAATGGCTCTGATAGCTACACATACACAGCCGTTAGCGATCAATGTGGCACCTACAGTGGTGAGGCAGATTGCTACAACCGAGAGCATTCGTTCCCTAAAAGTTGGTTTGGTGGAAAAGTTGAACCGATGAACTCTGATGTTCATCATATTTACGCCACTGACGGTTATGTAAATTCAAAACGAAGCAACTTCCCATTCGGTGAAGTAGCAAGCGCTTCGTTTACCTCAACCAACGGCAGTAAATTAGGCTCTGCAAGTAATACGATTAATTACAACGGTACTGTGTTTGAACCTATTGATGAATTTAAAGGTGACTTTGCACGTGCTTATTTTTACATGGCAACCCGTTATCAAAACGTAATTGGTGCTTGGCAAAATAACACCGCAGCTAGTAATGACGTGCTTAATGGCACCAGTACCCAAGTATTTGAAAGCTGGGTTGTGGCCATGCTGTTAAAGTGGCATAACAACGATCCTGTTAGCCAAATGGAATTAGACCGCAACCAAGCAGCGTTTGAATTTCAGGGAAACCGTAACCCGTATATCGATCATCCTGAGTTTGTAGAGATGATTTGGTAAAAGGCTTCGGGCTTCGGGCTTCGGGCTTCGGGCTTCGGGCTTCGGGCTTCGGGCTTCGGGCTTCGGGCTTCGGGCTTCGGGCTTCGGGCTTCGGGCTTCGGGCTTTGCAGAAAAGCATAAGCCTTTGCATTTGCAAAGGCTTTTCTTACACCTATTTTATAATATTATTTTTTGCACTTAGGTTCGTAACACTCAACCCAAACTTCGGCGCTATAATTTACTTACTTCTGAAGGCTGAAAGCTTCAAACTTATCGCTTTTTTTAAACGCAAAAAAAACCCCAGCAAAAGCTGGGGTTTCTTATAAAACAGACTTAATTAAAAATTAAGCTTGTTTTGGACGTTCAACAACATCTACCAAAGTCCAAGATTTGTTCTTAGAGATTGGAGCGCATTCACGGATAGTGACAGTGTCACCCGCTTTTGCAGTGTTATTTTCGTCATGTACGTGTAACTTAGTCGTACGTTTGATGAATTTCCCATAGATTGGGTGCTTCACGTAACGTGCGATAGCAACAGTGAAAGATTTTTCCATCTTGTCGCTGATTACACGGCCTTGAAGAGTACGAATTTTATCGCTCATTATTGACCTGCCTTCTGGTTAATAATTGTTTTTACACGCGCGATATCGCGACGTACTGTTCTTAGCGTGTGTGTCTGAGCTAGCTGACCAGTGCTTGCTTGCATGCGCAGGTTAAACTGCTCACGAAGAAGACCTAGAAGTTCAGCATTAAGCTCTTCTACGCTTTTATCTTTTAGTTCGTTTGCTTTCATCACATTACCGTCCGAGTTACGAAAGTTGTTTTGAATGGCAGCTTACGAGCAGCAAGGTTAAACGCTTCACGAGCAAGCTCTTCTGAAACACCTTCCATTTCGTAAAGTACTTTACCAGGCTGAATTTCAGCAACCCAATATTCAACAGAACCTTTACCTTTACCCATACGAACTTCAAGAGGTTTTTCTGTGATCGGCTTGTCAGGGAAGACACGGATCCAGATTTTACCTTGACGTTTCACGTGACGTGTCATAGCACGACGAGCTGCTTCGATTTGACGAGCAGTCATGCGGCCACGACCAGTAGCTTTCAAACCGAAAGTACCGAAGCTTACTTTGTTACCGTTTTGCGCTAGACCACGGTTGCGGCCTTTATGCATTTTACGGAATTTTGTACGTTTTGGCTGTAACATTACTCGCTACCTCTACTTAGCACTTTTTTTGGCTTTCTTTGGTGCGCGTTTAGCTGGCTTCTCTTGCTCTTGTACTAGTGGTAAACCACCAATAACTTCGCCTTTGAAGATCCAAACTTTAACACCAATGATACCGTAAGTGGTTAAGGCTTCAGAAGTTGCGTAGTCGATATCAGCACGAAGAGTATGTAGAGGTACACGACCTTCACGATACCATTCTGAACGTGCGATTTCTGCGCCGCCAAGACGACCGCTAACTTCAACTTTAATCCCTTTAGAACCGATGCGCATTGCATTTTGTACCGAACGCTTCATAGCGCGACGGAACATAACACGACGCTCTAGCTGAGAGGCAATGCCGTCTGCTACTAGTTGTGCATCTAGTTCTGGTTTACGTACTTCAGAAATATTAATCTGAGCAGGTACACCAGCGATTTTAGTTACCGCTTGACGTAATTTTTCTACGTCTTCGCCTTTTTTACCGATAACAACACCCGGACGAGCCGTGTGAATAGTTACTCGGATAGATTTTGCTGGACGCTCAATAACGATTTTAGACACAGAAGCCGCTTTCAATTCCTTAGTAAGGAATGTACGTACTTTGTGATCGCCAAAAAGCTGTGCAGAGAAATCTTTTGAATTCGCGTACCAGGTAGAAACCCAAGGTTTAGATATACCTAGGCGAATACCAGTAGGATGAACTTTTTGTCCCATTACTTATATCTCCTAGCTATCTGAAACCACAACAGTGATGTGGCTTGTACGCTTAAGGATGCGGTCTGCGCGTCCTTTAGCACGTGGCATAATACGTTTCATTGTTGGACCATCGTCCACAAAGATCGTTGTTACACGTAGCTCATCAATGTCAGCACCTTCGTTATGCTCTGCGTTAGCAATAGCAGACTCAAGTACTTTCTTAACTAATACAGCCGCTTTTTTCGGGCTGTACGCCAGGATTTCTAGTGCGCGATCGACAGGTAACCCGCGGATCTGATCTGCAACTAGACGTGCTTTTTGCGCCGAACCAGAGGCGAATTTATGTTTAGCTAATGCTTGCATTTATCTTCCCCTCTTAACGTTTCTTCGCTTTCTTATCCGCAGCATGGCCACGGTAAGTGCGAGTTGGTGCAAATTCACCTAGTTTGTGACCGATCATTTCGTCAGAAACGAAAACTGGTACATGCTGGCGACCATTATGGACAGCAATGGTCAATCCGATCATGTTAGGTATGATCATTGAACGACGGCTCCAAGTTTTAATTGGCTTCTTTTCACCGCTTTCCAAAGCTTTCTCTACCTTCTTCAGCAAGTGTAGGTCTATAAAAGGACCCTTCTTGAGAGAGCGTGGCATGGCTATTCCTCAATATTACTTAGTACGACGACGTACTATAAATTTATCCGTACGCTTGTTCTTACGCGTCTTAGCACCTTTAGTCGGTTTACCCCATGGAGACACAGGATGACGACCACCAGATGTACGACCTTCACCACCACCGTGTGGGTGATCAACCGGGTTCATGGCAACACCACGAACTGTCGGACGAATACCACGCCAGCGATTTGCACCTGCTTTACCAAGTGAACGAAGCATATGCTCAGCATTGCCTACTTCACCTAGCGTAGCACGACAGTCAGCTTCAACTTTACGAACTTCGCCTGAACGAAGACGTAATGTTACATATTGACCATCACGAGCAAGGATTTGAACGTATGCACCAGCAGAACGTGCAATTTGAGCACCTTTACCTGGTTTTAATTCTACGTTGTGAACAGTCGAACCTACAGGCATATTACGCATAGGTAATGCATTACCAGGTTTGATTGGTGCATCAACACCAGACTGGATTGCATCGCCAGCTTTTAAGCCTTTAGGTGCGATAATGTAACGACGCTCACCGTCTGCATATAATACAAGAGCGATGTTTGCGCTACGATTTGGATCATATTCTAAACGCTCAACAGTGGCTGGAATGCCATCTTTAGTACGTTTAAAATCGATTAAACGGTAATGCTGCTTATGACCACCACCGATATGACGAACCGTAATACGACCATTGTTATTACGACCACCTGATTTAGAGTTTTTCTCTAATAGTGGTGCGTAAGGTTTACCCTTATGTAAATCTGGGTTAACCACTTTAACTAGGTGACGACGACCCGCAGAAGTTGGCTTACACTTTTGAAGTGCCATAATTCTAACTCCCCTTATTACTCGGCGCCGCCGACAAAGTCCAGCTCGCTACCTTCTTTAAGAGTAACGTAAGCTTTCTTCCAGTCGCTACGACGACCGAAACGCATGCCAGTACGTTTTGTTTTACCCTTAACGTTAAGTGTGCGAACACCAGTTACTTCTACTTCAAAAAGCTTCTCAACTGCCGCTTTAACTTCAGCTTTAGTTGCGTCATTTGCTACTTTAAAAACAATAGTATTGTTTTCTTCAGCAGCGATTGTGCTTTTTTCAGAGATGTGTGGAGCAAGGATCACTTTTAAAAGACGTTCTTCACGGATCATGCTAGCGCCTCCTCAAGTTGCTTAACAGCAGCAGCTGTAATTAGTACCTTGTCGAAAGCAATTAAGCTTACAGGATCGATACCAGCTACATCACGTGTGTCAACCTTGTACAGGTTACGTGCCGATAAGAAAAGATTTTCATCTACTTCTTCAGTCACGATAAGAACATCTTTAAGCTCAAGTTCTTTAAGCTTAGCAACTAGTTCTTTAGTTTTTGGTGCTTCAAGACCAAAACTTTCAACAACGATTAAACGCTCTTGACGAACTAATTCAGATAAGATGCTTTTGATCGCACCACGGTACATTTTACGGTTTACTTTTTGGCTGTGGTCTTGTGGTTTAGCTGCGAAGCTAACGCCACCTGAACGCCAAATTGGACTACGGATTGTACCAGCACGTGCACGGCCAGTACCTTTTTGAGCCCATGGTTTTTTACCACCACCGCTTACTTCAGAACGTGTCTTCTGAGCACGAGTACCTTGACGAGCACCTGCTGCGTATGCAACAACTACTTGGTGTACTAATGCTTCGTTAAACTCACGTCCAAAAGTAGCTTCAGAAACTTCAAGAGCGCCAGAAGCGTCTTTAATTGCTAATTCCATCACTAAATCTCCAGGACTTATGCTTTAACAGCTGGTTTAACGATAACGTCACCGCCGATAGCGCCAGGTACTGCACCTTTAACTAAAAGCAGGTTACGCTCAGCGTCAACGCGAACTAGTTCAAGGTTCTGAGTTGTTACTTGCTCATTACCCATTTGACCGGCCATTTTCTTACCTTTAAACACCTTACCAGGTGATTGGTTTTGACCGATTGAACCAGGAGCACGGTGAGATAGAGAGTTACCATGTGTAGCGTCTTGCATGCTGAAATTCCAGCGCTTAACACCACCTTGGAAACCTTTACCTTTAGAAGTACCGGTTACGTCAACTTTGTTGATTTCGTTGAATAATTCAACCGTAAGCTCTGCGCCTACTTCAAAATCGCCTTCACCACCATTTAGGCGGAATTCCCACAGACCGCGACCCGCTTCAACACCAGCTTTAGCGAAGTGACCCGCTGTTGCTTTGTTTACACGGCTTGCTTTTTTAGTGCCTGCGGTTACTTGAAGCGCGTTATAACCGTCTGTTGCGTCAGATTTGATCTGAGCAATGCGGTTAGGAGTCGCTTCAATAACTGTCACAGGGATAGATACACCATCTTCAGTGAAGATACGTGTCATACCCACTTTACGACCGACTAGACCTAATGCCATTTTCCTAAAACCTCTCTAATCTTCCGATTAACCCAGGCTGATTTGAACATCAACACCAGCAGCAAGGTCTAAACGCATAAGTGCGTCTACAGTCTTGTCAGTTGGTTCTACGATGTCGATCAGACGTTTATGGGTGCGGATCTCGTACTGATCACGCGCGTCTTTATTAACGTGCGGTGATGTAAGTACAGTAAAACGTTCAAAGCGTGTAGGTAGTGGAATTGGACCACGTACTTGTGCGCCAGTGCGTTTCGCAGTTTCCACGATTTCCGCCGTTGATTGGTCAATCAAACGGTGGTCAAAAGCTTTTAGGCGAATACGAATGCGTTGATTTGACATTCTTAAACCTCAATATAAAGAGCATTTAAAGAGCATAAAAAAACGACCGAAACAATCTTAATAATTAAGATGCCGGTTGTTTGATTATATCTACGTTGAGTTCCAAATCGGAACTCCTGTTTATTAGCTTGAAATCCAAGCTTAATTTATTCTTTCTTGTTCCCGAGAGAATTTTGAAAGCCTGCGTATTATAATGATACTGGCGATAAATGCAACAACTATTTAGACATTATTACTTTGATATTGTCGTTTAAAAAATAGCTAAGTTTATTAATAGTGAACGCAATGGAAGTGATGATGTCTTTATAATGTCATAGCTTGTCGATTAATCTGCAGGGGATTTTTTAGATATTATGTTATCCTATGCGCTAATTTTGCTGTTATATACCCATATTGGTTTGGGTAACTACTCTCTTATGGTGAGTCAATGCGTATTTTAAATTATGGTTTAAATCTTATCTCTGGTGGTATTAGCCGCTTGTTTGTTAAAAGCAAAGTACTGCCTGAAAAACCTTTAGAGCAATTTGAGTTAAACCCTAAAAACCCGACATTTTATATAGTGCGTTTAAATTCACGCTTTGATTTAGCGGCACTGGCACGTGTTTGCAAACGAAATGGTTTACCAGACCCAACAGAGCAGCAAGTATTAGGTGACGAGGCGTTAGATCGCTTTATCGGCATTAAAAACCCTCCCCCGCTATTTGGTGATAAAGAAAAACCTACCAATGCATTAGCGCAAGGCAAACACATTGTTGAGCATTTATTAAATAGTGGCCAAAAAAATGTCCAGGTTGTGCCTGTGACTATTTTATGGGGCAGAGCGCCGGGTAAAGAAAAGCCAGGATTAAGCACTTTACTTTCGCACTCACTTACGCCCAGCTGGTTTAGAAAAATCTTTGTGGTACTTTTTTCAGGAAGAGATAACTTTATTCGATTTAGCCAGCCACTCGACCTATCTTTATTGGTCAATGAAAAAGCCGACGTTAATGAACTTCCTCATAAGCTGTTGCGTGTAGCTCGAGTTCACTTTAAGCGTCAAAAGCTGGCTGCTACAGGGCCTAAAATACCATCTCGTGATCAGCTATTTAGCTCACTGCTGGCATCACCAACAATAAAAAAAGCAATTCAAACCGAGGCCACTGAAAAAAACATCAGCCAAGCTCAAGCGCGACAAAACGCCTTGAAGTTGCTGGATGAAATTGCCGCTAATTATAGTGATGCCACCATCCGCGTTGCGGATCGTATATTAACGTGGCTTTGGAATAAGCTTTATAATGGCATTGATATAAAGTACACCGAGCAAATTCATGACCTAACCAATAAAGGCCATGAAATAATCTACATGCCTTGTCATCGAAGTCATATGGATTACTTACTGCTAACCTACTCTATTTATCATCAAGGCCTTGTACCACCGCATATTGCAGCTGGGATCAACCTCAACTTTTTCCCTGCAGGTGGCATATTCCGCCGCAGTGGTGCATTTTTTATTCGTCGCTCATTTGCTGGTAACAAACTCTACTCAGCGGTATTTAAAGAGTACTTGAGCCAGTTATTTATAAAAGGTTATTCGGTTAAGTTTTATACCGAAGGTGGCCGCAGCAGAACCGGACGTTTACTACCCCCAAAAACCGGCATGCTCGCCATGACATTACAAGCAATGCTGCGCGGTATTGATCGCCCAGTATCCATTGTGCCTGTATACATAGGCTACGAACACGTAATGGAAATAAACACCTACTTAAAAGAGCTCGCGGGTAATGATAAAAAGGGCGAGTCGATATTAGGTATTTTTAAAGCGATTAAAAACTTAAAAAACTATGGTCGTGGTTATTTAAATTTTGGTGACCCTATATCTATTAACCAATACCTAAATGACAACCAGCCAGACTGGCGCGAGTCAATTCATGCTACCGACGTGCAAAAGCCACAATGGTTAGGGCCGCAGGTGGCTAATCTTGCTGATCAGGTTATGGTTAAAATTAACAATGCAGCCGCACTTAACTCAGTTAACTTACTCGCGATGATTCTGCTAGTAAACGATAAGCAGGCATTGAGTAAACCTAAATTGCTAGCTCAGCTTGAGTTTTATTTGCGATTACAACGTGAAGCTAGCTACAGCAATAAAATAACCGCACCCGATGAAACGCCAGAGCAACTGCTAGAACACGCCTTAAAGTTGAATAAGTTTGATGTGATCAGTGATGAGTTTGGTGAAATTATTGCGATAAACGATAAAGAAAAAACCTTATTTAACTATTACCGTAATAACATTTTGCATATTTTTGCAGTGCCGAGTTTAGTTGCCCTGCATTTATTCAAGCAGCATCAAAGTACCGTTACTCGCTGCCATCAATTGGTAAAATCTTTTTATCCGTTATTCGCCAAAGAGTGGTATTTACAAGAGCTTGATGAAAGCTATGTAACCCGCATTTTAACTAACTTTAGCGATCAAGGCTTAATTGAGCTTGATGGTGATAACATTAAAGTGACTCAAAATAACGATAGCTTTGCCAAACTCGAAATGCTTGGTCGTGCATTAAGCTTTACTCTGCAACGTTATGCGATTGTGATTGGCTTTATTCAAACCAGCCAAGGTATTGCAAAAGCAGAACTGGAACGTGAAAGCTATGTGTTGGCACAGCGTTTGGGTACGTTACATGGTATTAAAACGCCGGAGTTTTTTGATAAGAAGGTACTTAGTAGTTTTATTTCCAATCTTCGCGAACAAAAGCTTATTAGTGAATCTGATACAGGCTTACAAGGAAGCCAAGAGCTGTGCGAGACCTACAAGCAACTGCAAACACTCTTGCCAGCACGTATTTGGCAATCAATTACTGACATTGTTCACGCTCAATGTCAGTAACAGACTCTAATTACCCACTATGTTGAATTAACTCAATATAGTGGGTTTTGAAGTGTTAACGCTGACGCATTACCCCTTCTTGAATAGTAGAGGCTACCAAATTTCCTTGGCGGTCAAAAAACTGCCCGCGTACCAACCCTCTTCCTGAGCTCGCACTTGGGCTATCAATAGTATATAAAATCCAATCATCCATTCTAAATGGACGATGAAACCACATAGCATGATCAATCGTCGCTACTTGCATATTCGGCTGCATAAACGAGACACCATGTGGCTGCAGTGCGGTTGGTAAAAACTCAAAGTCAGACGCATACGCTAATAAGTAGTTATGAATACGTTGATCGTCCGGCATATCGCCATTGGCTTTAAACCAAATATGTTTTACTGGCTCTATGGCCTCTGGCTTAAACGGATTATGAAAATTAACCGGACGCATTTCTATCGGCATTTCACGAATAAACTTATTACGGATTGCTTCAGGAATATGCTGCGCATTTTCTTGATAAAACTCTAACGAAGAACGCAGCTCTTCAGGTGCGGGAACATCAGGCATGGTAGCTTGATGCGATAATCCTTGCTCTTCACCTTGAAACGACGCCGTCATGTAAAAAATAGGTTTACCGTACTGAATGGCGCTAACTCGACGAGTACTAAAACTTTTACCATCGCGAATCGTCTCTACATCATAAACGATTGGCTTTGCAGCGTCGCCTGGGCGTAAGAAGTAAGAATGTAAGGAGTGAACAATACGTCCTGCAGGCAATGTTTCTTTAGCTGCGGAAAGCGCTTGTCCCATAACTTGACCGCCAAACACCGCTCTAAAACCTAAGTCTTGGCTTTGTCCTCGATATAAACCTTGCTCAATTTCTTCAAGTGACAATAGCGACAATAAATCATCTAATACTTGGCTCATTATTTCTTCCTCAATCCCCTAATTTCTAAATGATACTATACAATACTGGAAAAATACTAACTCACTGATTGAGGAAATCTAATATGGCTTTTTGGCTGTTTAAAACCGAACCCGACGCCTTTTCAATTGATGACTTAAAACAAGCCCCAGAG
The DNA here is from genome assembly GCF_000241165.1 of Pseudoalteromonas sp. BSi20439. Lineage (NCBI taxonomy): Bacteria > Pseudomonadati > Pseudomonadota > Gammaproteobacteria > Alteromonadales > Pseudoalteromonadaceae > Pseudoalteromonas > Pseudoalteromonas sp. BSi20439. The sequence goes on along the minus strand of NZ_BADW01000223.1, from coordinate 15,247 downwards.
CAAACAACGCTATGGGAAGGTGTACGTAACTACCAAGCGCGTAACTTTATTCGTGATGATGTACAAAAGGGCGATTTGGTGATGATTTATCACTCTAGCTGCAAGCAAGTTGGCGTTGCAGGACTTGCAGTGGTTACTAAGACCGCTTACCCCGATCCAACTCAATTCGATTTAGGTAGTGACTATTACGATGCTAAAGCAACCACTGAAAATCCTCGTTGGTTTGTAGTGGAAATAACCTATCAGGCGCATTTAAGTAGTTTAGTCAGCCTACAAGCAATCAAAGCAAATAGTGCTATAACTGATATAGCACTTAAAAAAAGTGGCCGTTTATCGGTCATGCCAGTAACCGACAATGACTGGCATGAAATTTTAAATATGGCGAAATAAGTCACCAAGGTAACTATCCATCAGCGTAGCATCTCACCGCTCGATTTTCTTATGTAGCCAGATTTGTTATGATCTGCGGCTTGTGTGTACTGGAGGAAAAATGAAATTACTGTATTGGTTAGATGAATGGTTAACTCTCAGTGATGATGAGAGGCAAGCAAAGCTACCAACCTCTGGTGGAGATTTACTCGGTGATGTGTATGTAAAATATCACTTTGTTGATCTCAATAAACCTCTGCTTTTTACTTTTTCTCCTGCGGGCACTGATGTGCAAGAACGCGATTTGAACGAAGACTTTGTCCCATGGGGCTATCATTTAGCACAAAAGCAAAACGTTAATATTATTGCGTTTCAGCATTTGGGTAAAAGTAACTGGTTTCGTAATCGCAATTTAATCTTTTTTATTGAGCAATTAGCTCCCTTACTTTCTCCATTTAAAACCAAGTTAGGTTATGGGCTTAGTCGTGGCGGCTTTGCTGTGGGTGCATTTGCTAAATTACTAAAACTCGACAAAGTACTGTTTTTCCACCCTGTTAGCACCAAAAACAAGCTACTCGCCCCTTGGGATGACCGCTCAAGTACTGAGATAGCCCAGCAATATGACTGGCAAGGTGACTACCATGACTTAGATTTAGGGGATGCCGAGGGTTACATTATTTACGATCCAACTAATCGTATTGACCGCCAACATGCTAAACGCTATAAACAACTCACTCACTTACGCGTGTTTGGTATGGGGCACGGCACTCATGCCACTTATTTAAATAAGTTTGGCTTTTATAAACAAGTGGCGGTTGATTTTATTCGTGATCAGCAAATCGACATTGCGCAATTTAGGCTGCAAACAAAAACACTGCGTTTAAAAGAGGATTATTATAAAAAACTTAATAAAGCCAACGCTAAGTCGCCACATCGCCAAGCGTTATTAAGTACCGCTCACACTATTTTAATTGATGAAAAAGCCACGCATGTAAAAGAGCATCAAGCGCAAATTGATATTCAACCACTAATAGACGTAGCCATTAAACATCAAGACGAAAATCCTACCGATGCTATTAAGCTATTAGAGGTGGCACAACAACTCGTGCCAGATGATCCGCTGGTTGAGCATAAACTCAAGCAATTAAAATAACACTGGGCAACTCAAACGTTGCCCTTGCTACTATTTTTTCTTTGCGTGCCCTTGCTTGGGAACAATTGAAAAATATAAAATAAGCGCTATCCAAGAGAAAAAAATAGCGCCGACCAACCAGCCATTTTTCTCATGGCCATGGCTACGCTTACTGTTAAGAATTATCATAATAGGGAAAATGTAAGCACATAAAACAATAATTAAAAAAGCAATTTCAGTCATTATTTTTCCAAGCTAGGCCAATCAACTTCACCACTCAACACTCGCTCTTGCGCGATATAATGCAGTATATCACCCGCATTTACTGCGTAATCTAAAGGTGGATTTAAATCCATATTTTTTGCACTTAAATTATGAGCCACCCCTAATAATATTGCATCATGATCGTACTTAAAATGATGAAATAATTTACCAAACTCCATGGTTTTTATATCACTGGGTATTTGTAGACTAAATTGTGTATCACCATGCAAAGTAGATAATAGTTCTTCTTGAACACGACTTGAGCCAGGGTCTTGCATTGAGCGCACCAAAATCTCTGCTGACTTAGTGCTACTGCATTCTACGTTATGACAATGCTCTAGTAACATTTCCACTTTTGTTTCATCAAAAAAGTGTGCGCTAATGTGACAATCTTCTTTAACTAAACGACTAATACGCAGTGCGGTAGTAAATGTTTGGTCGTCATCTTGACCATCAATAATCACTTTATCAGCATGGCGAATTGCTACACGCTCTAACTCATCCAAATCAGTAAAACTAGTCAAACGAGCAAAATCAACATTCTCATTACTTAAGAATGGATGCTCTATTTGTTCAGTAACCGCCAATAAAATACGGCGATCTGTACGTTTAGTATCAGCCAAAATATAGTCGATCATTTTTTTTGTTCGAGCATTATGCCAACCAAAAATAATAATGTGGTTGCTACTGTGAGCAAAGTTTTTATCACCAGTCATAGCGCGCCTAATTAAGTAAGTTACTGTTTGTCCTGTTTTACCTAACAAGACACCAAATAAAGCCAAACCAAAGGGTATTTGTATTAATGCAACAATCCATCGACCTAAATCTGTTGATGGACTTAAATCGCCATACCCTACCGTTGAAGTGGTTACCGTGTAGTAGTAAAAAAAAGTCCCTGGTGAAAGCAAGGCCTGCTCATTTGCCACTAATAATAAACTCCAAGTAAGTAGCATATGTAAGGATGTTGCTATTACAACAGATTGCCAACTAACCTGATCAATATGGCTGCGCAACAGCACAACAATACGTTTTAAAATATGATGCATAATTTTTTGTTAATCGATTGATTATTTTTATCATTTAGTAACACGATACTGTAAATGATAACACCTAAGCAACGTTTTACTGTAATCGAAATATTCAAGGTTCGTTATGAAGAAAAATAAGAGTAAACTATAGTTATTAAGTTATGAGAAAAGAATGAGTCTATTATGTCAGGTGTTTTAGCGTCAGTTGATCAACGTACTCAGCTTGTAGGTGAGAATCGTTTAGAATTGCTACTTTTTTATTTACATAGCCGCCATTTATTCGCACTCAATGTATTTAAAATTAAAGAAGTGGTGAAGCTTCCCCGTCTAAGCAAAATACCGCACTCTCACCCTAAGGTGACGGGTGTTGCTAATATTCGTGGTGAATCTATTCCGGTGATTGATCTACGCCAAGCAATTTCTATGTCACACAAAGAACATAGCGACGATTGTAATCTCGTAGTAACAGAATATAACCGTACCACCCAAGGTTTTTTAATTGGCAAAGTTGATCATATTTTAAATATGACCTGGTCTGATATTATGCCGCCGCCTAGCTCTGTGGGTAAAAATCATTACATTACCGCACTGACTAAAGTACAGCGTGACGGGATAGAGCACTTGGTAGAAATTATTGATGTTGAAAAAGTACTGGCCGAAATAGTTGAGTACGAGGTTAATATTTCTGAAGGGGTGTTAGATCAAACCATAGTCAATGAATTCTCTGGGCGTAAAATACTGCATGCTGATGACTCGCCAACAGCCCGCAAGCAAGTTAGCGATACATTATCGCAGCTTGGTATCGAAATCATCCCTGCTAGTAATGGCTTAGAAGCACTACAAATGCTAAAAGGCTGGGCTGATGAAGGCAAAGACGTCGAAAAAGAGCTACTAATGGTGATTACCGATGCCGAAATGCCTTCTATGGATGGTTATCGCTTAACCTATGAAATACGCAACGACAACCGCTTAAAAAACTTACATGTGGTGCTTAACACCTCTCTCAGTGGTAGCTTTAACCAAGCCATGGTAGAAAAAGTGGGATGTAATGCATTTTTATCAAAGTTTCAGCCCGACTTATTAGTACAAGAAGTTCAAAATCGCTTAAAACAGGTGCTCAGCAACACTTAGTTAAGCTCACTAGTAAATACTGACTACAGTTAGTATTTGCTAGTTATATAACTAACAACGTATTTAGTTATTTCACTGCCTTATAGCCTACCTTGTTGTCATTTTATTTATTGCGCCATTTGCTAATCACTACTTTTCATGATTAATTAATACGTAAATTTTTACTAGGTTATTAATTATGCTTAATAAAGTTGCCAGCCCTTTTACCAAGCTTGTAGAGCGGTACTTACCCGATCCGTTTATATTTGTCATTTTGCTCACCATTATCACTTTGGTCATTGCGAATTTAGCGACCCCTGCAACTACACTTGAGGTAATCACATCATGGGGTAGCGGGTTTTGGAACTTACTTAGCTTTGCCATGCAAATGCTATTGGTATTAGTAACAGGCTACATGCTCGCCAGTACCTCTTTAATAAGTAAGTTACTGACAAAGTTGGCAACGCTTGCCAATACAGCTCCAAAAGCCATTATTTTAGTGACTTTTATTTCGCTTTTAGCAAGCTGGCTTAATTGGGGGTTTGGTTTAGTGATTGGGGCTTTATTTGCTAAAGCGATTGCCAAACAGACTCGAGTGGATTACCGGCTATTAGTAGCGAGTGCTTACTCAGGTTTTGTAGTGTGGCACGGCGGATTGGCAGGCTCCGTACCTCTAACCATTGCCAGCGAAGGGCATTTTTCACAGGCAACAATGGGGATTATTGGCACCGAGCAAACCTTGTTCGCAGGTTTTAACATTGCGATTCTGATTGGCTTATTTATTATTATGCCGCTGGTTAACCGCTATATGCTACCAAATGAAAAAGACAGTGTTTATATTGACCCATTACTGCTTAAGAACACTTTAGCCGATAAAGTAACAATAACACGCCCAGCTCAGCATTTAGAGCAAAGTAAGCTGTTAGGTATGGGTATTGGTTTACTCGGACTTGCCTACTTAGGCTATTACTTTTTTATCGCAGGTGGCGGCTTAAACCTAAACAGTGTGATAGCGCTTTTCTTATTTTTAGCTATCACACTACATCAAACACCCCATAACCTACTAAATAGCCTACAACAAGCGATTCCGAGTGGCGCGGGAATTGTCATTCAGTTCCCTTTTTATGCCGGTATTATGGCGGTAATGGTCGATACAGGATTAGCACAGCAGATATCACAAGGCTTTATTGCAATCGCTGATGCCGATAGCTTGCCATTTTACAGTTTTATAAGTGCAGGACTCGTTAATATGTTTGTGCCCTCAGGTGGCGGCCAATGGGCGGTACAAGCACCTATTGTTATACCAGCAGCGCAAGAGCTTGGTGCAGATATGGCGCGGGTTGCTATGGCTGTGGCGTGGGGAGACGCGTGGACCAATTTAATTCAACCCTTTTGGGCTTTACCGGTATTAGCCATTGCAGGGTTAAAAGCTAAAGATATTATGGGGTTTTGCGTGGTACAGCTTATTATTACTGGAGTATTTATTTCACTCATATTGAGCTTTTATTAATCTAACTGGGCTGTAACTTATATTACAGCCCGCGCTTACTTAGCTTGATAAAATCTTCATCGGTAAGCTTAATATCGCGTTTTCTGAATCTGCAAAATGCATCATCACTGCTACGTGGCCTACAACTACCAGCGCATACATTACTGCCGAGAAGCCTTGGCCGTATTTATCTAATGGTAGTAAATGTGAGTAATGGCGACCGCGCCATTCAAACACAATTTCCAGCGCCCCAACAAACAAAAAGAACACTAATAACATTAAACCAAAGGTGTAACTTAGCCATAAACCAAATAACACGCCAAGTAAGCACACACTTAAACCAACCCATGAGCGCATTGAAAAGCTAATGCTTTTTAATACATGCCCGCCATCAAGCGGTAAAATAGGCAGTAAATTGAATAAATTAAGTAGTGCACTAAGCACTGCAACACCTGCAAATATTTCCATTTCCGTAGCGTAATAAAGCACCACGCCTAACACTGAAGTAAACAAACCAAAGGCAGGGCCCATAAGTGATATAACCACATCTTGCCAGCGCGTGGTAATTTTGTCGTCGCTCACCGCTAAACCGCCAACAAAAGGAATTAAATAAATACCTTTAGTTTTAATACCAAAATACTTCATCGCACGTACATGGCCATACTCGTGCACCACCAAGCAGGCAATCAGCATTAACGCAAACTCAATGGTAAACAGCCACGCATAACCCGCTACCGATGCACTGGCAAGCGCCACTTTAACAACTTTAGCACTTTTAAATAATTTAAAGCCAAGCGCCGCGAGCCCTAAAAACCCTTTTTTAGGTTCGCCTTGTGCTGCTGCAGGTAAAGCTAACTGAGTTGCAAACTGATTATTTACATATAGCGCCAAGCTTTGCTGGCTTACTTCGCTGCTATCAATACCAATTAACTGCTCATCAAGCATAAACTCGACATAATTTTCACGTGGGTTTTCAAATGCTATCACTTGCTGATCATGAAATATTTTTACAACTTGCTGATCTGCTATCATCAGCGTAAACGGTTGCTCTGCCAGAGAAAGATCGATTTTTATCATTATTCTAACCATTATAAATTATGCCGCTAGTATACCTATCCACCTCAAAAACACGAGTGAGCTAGCATAATTTTAGCATCGATAATTTAAGGTAAAAAAACTCAACACTACTGACAAAAACAATTCAAGCGACTATTTTTAGTATTACAGGAAGTAAGTTACAACTACTAGGGACAACAATGCGAACTAAATTACCAAACATACTTGTTGTTGATGACTCACAAGCCATTTTGATTGTTATGAAAGCGATTTTTAATGAGCTCGAAATGCCAGAAGTCATTACTTGCTTAAGCGCAGTTACAGCATTAGAGAAAGTAAAACCTGATATAAATTTCTATGACGCCATTTTTACCGATCTGAATATGCCAGAAATGGATGGGATGGAGTTAATTCGTAATTTAGGTGAAATGGGCTATTGCGGTGCGATTGTTATTATTTCTGAAATGGACCCTAAAATAATCAGCCTAGCAGCTGACTTAGCCAAGCAACATAATGTGCATTTAGTTGGTAACCTTACCAAGCCTGTGCAGCTGAATCAGGTAAATATGTTACTTACCAAAATAGCGCAATTAAACAGCCACACGCTTGTAAAAGAGCGCCCAATTACTAAAGCAAAACTTATTAGCGCATTAAAAAATAATGAAATAACACCGTATTACCAACCTAAAATAAATATAAACAATAACCAAATACAAAGTGTTGAAGTATTGGCTCGCATTGTTTCAAATAAAAACGAACGCGTTATTTTACCAAGCCGCTTTATAAGCCTTGCAGAGCAATGTGATTTAATCAATGACATTACGTTTACGCTATTTGAAAAAGCCTGCAGTGACTTAAAACAGCTTAAAGAGCAATTAGGAGAAAGCTTAAAATTGTCATTTAATATGTCGCCATGCCAGTTAAATGATTTGAACTGCCCTAATAAATTATTACAGTTATTACAAAAGCACGGCGTGCTTCCCAGTGATGTGGTTGTTGAAATAACCGAGCAACATGCCCTAGCAAGCTACACCCAGTTAGAAACTTTAAATAGATTAAGAATATTTGGTTTTGGTATTTCGTTGGATGATTTTGGTACTGGCTTTACTAATATTAACCAACTTAAACAGCTTCCTTTCACTGAAGTTAAAATAGACCGCTCGTTTATAAGCCATATTGAAACCGATAAGTTTTCGCAAGTGGTGGTCAGCTCATTAATTAATATGACTAACCAAGAGCAGCTACAACTTGTTGCTGAGGGTGTTGAGCGCCCAGAAGAACTTGCCTACCTAAAGCACTATCAAACAGACTTAACTATACAAGGATTTTTGTTTAGCTGCCCAAAAGCAAAAGCTGAATTTATCTCATGGGCACAGCACTGGATAAAAACAGCCACTAAAACAAATAATAACTAGGGCCTGCTGACCTTTGTCTGTTGATATTTACAGACCTCCTAACGAGGTTCGTTATCGTCGGCGCTGACGATATGTTCACTATCAGCTAAACGTTGATGCCAACGTTGTTTAGCCACGGCACGCATGTTGGTAGATTGATCTCGCTCATCAACAATTTCTAAACCCATTAACGCTTCGATCATATCCTCGAGCGTTACAATTCCTTGCACATCACCATATTCGTCAATCACTAAGCAAATGTGGGTACGTTGAGTGAGTAATGTTTGTAATAGGGACGATACATTTTGGGTGCTCGGTACCGTATAGATAGGTTTAACTAACTTACTAATTTTGTAATCTGTGCCTAACCGATGATATGCCAACATAATATCGTTTTTATGTACAAAGCCTATGATATCGTCAGCGTCTTTGTCATAAATTAGCACTCGAGAGAATGACGACGAACCGTGTTCACTCAAGTATTGATTAACGGTAAGGTCTTTATGGATTTTAAAAATGACCGTACGCGGTGTCATTAAATCGGTTAGTTTTGCATGCCTAAAGTGCAGCAAATTACGAATGATTTCTGATTCATCAGCATGAAGCGCCCCAGACTCACTACCAATATCGGCCATTGCTTCTATTTCTTGGCGAATATAATAGGCCTCATTATGCTTTTGCCCCATCAAATTGGTTAGCTTTTGTGCAGCCCATACAAACGGCTTAAGTACTAACACCAAAATACGTAAACCATAAGTCACACTCGGTGTTAAAGCACGCCAATAATTGGCACCCAAGGTTTTTGGAATAATCTCAGATAACACCAGTACCAATAAAGTCATAATTGCAGATGCAATCCCCACTGCAGCATCTGAGAATACAACGGCGGCTTGTGCACCTACCCCTGCGGCACCAGCAGTATGGGCAACTGTATTAAGCGTTAAAATAGCCGCTAATGGCTGATCAATATTACTTTTTAGCTTTTCAAGCTGCTTCGCCAGCACTGGACGCTCTTTGCGCAGCAATGCAACATAACTAGGCGAAATGCTTAATAGCACCGCCTCCATTATTGAACACAAAAACGAAATCACAATCGCTGTAACCATGTAAATGATTAATAGTGTCACTTTTTTTCCTCTATATTGGATATATGAGCATCATAACAATACATGCTATATTTGGCCAAATACCCAATAATAATAGGCATAACAATGAATTTAAGCGCACCTTGGCATCGTTACGCAAAACGTTTTACTTACTTAGCAACCCTACTAACATTAAGTAGTCTGAGTTTAACGACCTTAGCCGCCCCACTCGATCAATCAAAAATCCAATTTATTGGTCCTCTTGCAGAAGATATGCAAGCCAAGCCATTTCAGACACCCCATGGCGACGTGGTTATTAGCAATTTATTGACACAACTTGAATCAAATACAGAAAGTTTTGTTGTATTTGGAAAAAAACACAAATGGCAGCCACTTGATAAAATTAACGCGCTTACCTTAGGCGGTTTACAGGCACTTAAATTTCATATTGAAACGAACCGATTTACACAAGGCTCTTTAAACATTACAGGAATAGAGCAAGGCCAGGTTTTTATTAACGGTGAAAAGCAAACTGGTGAAAGCCAAAGCTACCCGCTTGCTTTAAATAACGGCTCACATACTGTTATTCTCATCGCCCAACAGGTTGCTAATTGGAATGATGTTAGCTTAGAGTTTGTGCCAAAAGCAGACACTGATGTTGTCACCCTAACCACCAATAAAACCAAACGTTTATCAGCAAAGCAGTTATTCGATGCACCTACTATTAGTGCCCTCTCTTTGTCTCCAGATGCTAAGCATTACTTAAGTACAACTAAGCGCTATAGTGATAAAACTGGCAATGATGCACATGCCATTACTGAGCTAAAAGATACTAACAACCAGACGCTATACCGATTTGAAGCAGCCCAGCCAAGTCAGTTCATTTGGAGCCCTGATAACCAATTTTTAGTTTATTTACTCAACAATGAATTAAAGCAACTAAACCGTAAAAACTTAACAATTAAAACCTTAGCCTCTGGCCTTGAAGGCGCAAGTAACTTCAGTTTTTATAACGACAGCAGTATTTTATTTAGCTGGTCAAAATCACCAGAGAAAAATAATAGCCTAACCAAACACCATAAAGGCCTTCAAGATCGTTGGTCATATGCTCGTACCGTTAGCCAACTATACTTACTCGATACCAAAAGTGGTTTAACCAAAGCCCTAACTGAAGGTGTATTAAGCCACCGCCTTGAAGATGCAAACAGTAGCCGTGGAAAACTATTAATTAGTCGCCCTGTTATGGCAATGCAAGCTTCAACACATCCAGAAACTGAGCTAGTTGAACTTACATTAAAATCTAATAGCCTAAAATCACTAGGTAAGTTTAAAACCTTTAATCAAGCAAAATATGCCGTAAGCGACATTTACGTAGTTGCAGGCCCTGATTTTAAAAATGGTGCAGGCAGAACATTACCAAAGAACATGCTAGCTAATAATTACGATGGGCAGCTGTACTTACTAACTGATAACGCAAAAAAAGTAACGGCGTTAAGCAAACAGTTTGACCCTGCGGTTGGCACATTAGAAGTACTAAGCAATGGTGATGCGCTAATCAAAGTGACAGAGAAAGACACACAACCACTGTATTTATTTGATCTGAGTAAGCAGCGCTTTAAAAAGCTAAATACGGGCTTTGATATTGTGCAGCAACTTAGTTTTTCAAATACGCGCAATGCCCAGTTATTAATTAGTGGCAGCAATGCGTCGAGCGCTCAACAACTCAAGCGCTTAGACGTAAGTAAAAACAAGGTAGAGCTCATTTGGGATTCAAACCCGATTGCATATGCCAATACGACTATTCCTGCGCTTGAAGAATTTAACTTTACCAATAAGCGTGGCGTAGAAATCTCTGGCCGTGTTTATCTGCCAAGCAATTTTGATAAAGCCAAGAAGTACCCTGCTCTTGTTTATTATTATGGTGGCACCTCACCAGTAACACGCGGGTTTACGGGCCGCTATCCTTTTAACTTATGGGCAGCAAACGGATATGTGGTTTATGTTGTACAACCAACTGGCGCAACGGGTTTTGGGCAAACTTTTTCAGCACAACATGTAAATGCTTGGGGCGACTATACCGCCGATGACATTATCCAAGGCACAGAGGCATTTTTAGCTAAATACAGTTTTGTAGACAGTAGTAAAGTAGGTAATCTTGGTGCATCTTATGGTGGCTTTATGACTATGCTGCTTGCCACCAAAACCGATATGTTTAGCGCATCTATTGCGCATGCCGGTATTTCAAACTTAACGTCATACTGGGGTGAAGGATGGTGGGGTTATTTATACTCAGGCGAAGCCTCAAAAAATAGCTTTCCGTGGAATAATCCTCAACTTTACAGCCAGCATAGCCCTGTATTTCATGCCGATAAAGTAACCACACCATTACTGCTTATTCATGGTGACAGTGATACCAATGTGCCTGTGGGCGAAAGCTTAACTATGTATACCGCACTAAAACTGCTTAATAAAGACGTTGAAATGATAGAGTACAAGGGGGCTGATCACCAAATATTTGCGCGCGATAAGCGATTTAATTGGTGGAACACCATGTTGGCTTACTTTGACAAAAACTTAAAAAATGAACCACAATGGTGGGATTCAATGTATAAAGATTAGTAACCATAATGCGCACTTTGTCGCTCAAGTGAAAAGTGCGCATTACAAAAGTAATGTTATTAGACCAATTCGTAATATAATGTTACCGAAAAACAACGATCTCTGTGTTATACAGGCCATCAATGATGCTAATATGCAAAGCTGAAACTAAAAAAATAACAGACTATGGCAATTAATGTTTTATTGGTTGAAGATGACGAACTACTCGTAAAGCGCATCCAAAATCATTTTATAAATACCGAGTTTTCTATTGACGTTGACCCCACCGGGGCCGATGCGTTAAATGTTGTTAAAAGCCGCGTAAGTCAGCGCAATACTATTTCCTTGGCAATAATTGATATTGTGCTACCAAAACGCGACGGTTTACAACTTGCCAAAGAGCTAAATACGCTCACCGATATTGGCGTTATCTTATTATCGAGTCGTGACTCACAAGCCGATCGAATTGCAGGCCTTGCTCAAGGTGCCGATGACTATATTTGCAAGCCGGTAGATTTACTTGAGCTTGAGCTAAGAATGCGCGCCCTATACAAACGAGTTGCCAATAATCACAGCGACGATGACAGTGAAGAGTTTATTGAATACGCCGATTTTAAGCTTCATCCAGATAATCGCACCCTTATTACAGCCAGTGGGATTGAATCACGACTGACTGAAGCAGAACACAAAGTGCTTATTTGTTTGATTGGTAATGCTGGTAAAGCGACTTCCCGTGAAAAAATATCAGAAGAAATTGGCCAGCCCGATTGGAGCCCCAACGATCGCACAGTAGACGTGTTAGTGGGTCGTTTACGTAAAAAGCTGAATGATGAGAAAGATCAAAAACGTATTGTCACTGTTCGCGGTAAAGGCTATATGCTTTCAATTTAAAGCCTTAGTGTTGGGTTAACTGCGATAATAAACGCTCAAATGCCCGATAATTAAGCGCTTCTTTAAGCTCATTTAAACTGATTTGTGGCGCACCTTTTAAATCACTAATAGTTCGCGCCACTTTGATTACTCTATGATAAGAGCGCGGCGATAGCGCCAGCTTTTCACTGGCTCTGGCTAAAAACTGCAGCTCTGCAGGTGGTAACTCACAGTGCAAGTTCATCTCTTTGTTATTTAACCGCGCATTTACTTTACCTTGGCGTTTAAGCTGAACTGCATAAGCTGCTTCTACTCGTGCCCTCACCTCAGCACTGGTTTCTTCTGTAGTTGTACTTTGTAGCTCCACGCTGCTCAACCTTGGTAGTTCAATTTGCAAATCAATTCTGTCAATAAACGGCCCCGATACTCGCGATAAATAGCGCATTACCTGATCGGGTGTCGCCCGCTTATCATGATGACACCCAGTTGGGCTAGGATTAAGTGCAGCAATTAGCTGAAACTGCGCCGGAAACTCCATTTGCCTTGCCGCGCGCGAAATAGTCACAGTTCCGGTTTCCATAGGCTCTCGTAATGAATCCAGCACTTTACGCTCGAATTCAGGCAGCTCATCTAAAAACAACACACCATTATGCGCTAACGATATTTCACCGGGCTTAGGGTTAGACGAACCACCCACCAGCGCAACTGCAGAGCAAGTGTGGTGCGGGTTACGAAACGGTCGCTGACGCCAATTAGTTAAATCAATTGAATGACCAATAATTGAATATAAGGCCGCTGTATCAATGGCTTCATCATCAGACATGGTTGGCATTATGGTAGCCATTCGTTGCGCAAGCATTGATTTTCCGGTGCCTGGTGGACCTAAAAACAATAAGTTATGCCCACCCGCAGCGGCAATTTCTAATACACGTTTAGCACCGGGTTGGCCTTTTACATCACTTAAATCGAGTAAAAAATCTGGCGCTTGGGTGCAATCAGGGTAGACAATATTGAGTGGTAAAGGTTGTTGATTGAGCAAGTCTCCCCACACCTCCTGTATAGAACTGACGGCTTTTCGCTTTACACCACTGACTAGGCTGGCCAAACTGTCATTTTCAAGAGGCAGAAAACAGCAACGATTTTGCTCTTTGGCACCAAGCACTGAAGGCAAAATGGCATTTACCGCCCGTATTTCACCATTAAGTGCAAGCTCACCGTAAAATTCATACTTATGAATATCAGGGCAGACTATTTGCCCCGATGCGACCAAAATACCTACCGCAATCGCAAGGTCAAATCGCCCACCATCTTTAGGAAGATCGGCAGGCGCTAAATTAACGGTAATACGTTGATCGGGAAATCCAAATTGCGAGTTTTCAAGAGCGCTACGCACTCTATCCTTGGCCTCTTTAACCGAGGTTTCGGGTAAACCGACAATATGAAAGGCGGGTAAACCATTGCCTAAATGTACTTCAACCATCACCTCAGGGGCGTTGATCCCCACCTGCGCGCGAGAAAATATACGGGCTAACGACATTCCTTATCCTAGGGTCTGCTGACCTTTCAAGGTTAAATTTGCAGCAGTCTGTTTGGTATTTAGGCAAGGCAGAGCCTATGTCGTGTGGTTATTCCCCATAAATAGGCGATAACGCAGCATTAATGCCAAACAGGCGCTGCCCGAAGGGTTCTGCCTAGGGGCGATTTACTCTTTGTTGCTCGGTTTTCACTTAGTCCACTAGGTTACAAACCTCGCGCCGCGATTAAGTCGCCCCTAGTTTGAACAAATTTTAATCCGCAAAGGTCAACAGGCCCTATAACAGCTGTATTAACCCAGTTTAGTCAGGATATTTAAAAACATGTAATATAATCTTCCATTTAATCGCCGAAAAACGTAGCAATAAGGTCATTAGCATACTCAAAATCATCGCCACTTCCACCGTTAACGATAGGTTGATACTTAATGTATACACGATCCCACCAACAATACAGGTAATAGCATACAGCTCACCTTTAAGCAGCATTGGAATATCGCGGGCAAGCACGTCGCGAATAAGCCCACCAAAACAGGGGGTTATTACAGCCATAATCACAACCGTCATATCTGGCATACCAGCCAATTGCGCTTTTTGCGCTCCCATTACCGCAAAAAAGGCTAAACCAAACGCATCTGCGGTTTGTAACACATAGTACGGAATTGATTTTTGCTTATTGATCAGTCGCGTTGTAACCAGAACCGCCACCAAAATAGCATAAAAGTAGCTTTGGTCGTGTAACCAAAATACGGGCTGGTCGAGTATTACATCGCGAACGGTACCGCCGCCAATAGCCGTAACAGTTGCAAGTACAACTACACCAAAGCCGTCCATTTTCTTTTCATAGGCCACTAAGGTGCCTGAGATAGCAAATACCGCCACACCAATTAAATCAAACCAGTGATAAAGTTCAGTCATAATTTTGATTACAAAATGTTTTAAAGAGTTTAGTGCATAGCATACTAAATATTCAGCAATAACACTTTCAAAAAGTATAATTAGAAAATAACAGTAAGTAAGAATACTAAAAATAGAGTGAATAAATTTAAACTCAGGCATAAAAAAACACGCTTTAGGCGTGTTGCTTTACTATAACTGTTTATTTCAGTGGTTGCGGGAGCCAGAATTTAATAGACGACCTTTGCTGGCTAATGGAAAGTTGAGACCGACGAGCTATTTACTTCACTGAATTTCAGACATAAAAAAATACGCTTTAGGCGTGTTGCTTTACTATAACTGTTTATTTCAGTGGTTGCGGGAGCCGGAATTTAATAGACGACCTTTGCTGGCTAATGGAGAGTTGAGACCGACGAGCTACCT
>NZ_BADW01000224.1:0-114 GCF_000241165.1 Pseudoalteromonas sp. BSi20439 | reverse complement strand
GCACTCGTATAGAGTGTCGATTCATTCTTAAAATTTATTTCAGTGGTTGCGGGAGCCGGATTTGAACCGACAACCTTTGCTGGCTAATGGAGAGCTGAGACCGACGAGCTACCC
>NZ_BADW01000225.1:0-4389 GCF_000241165.1 Pseudoalteromonas sp. BSi20439 | reverse complement strand
TTTTTTTTAGATCTTTTTACCGTTTGCTCAAGTTTCAAACAAATGAGGGTGAAATAGTAAAGAAACGCCTTACTATCGGTTGTTTTTTACACTCTTATTAACTATTTGCTATAAATTTCATTGCTATGTTCAATTAAGACGTTAAGATAGCAAGTTCACAATGTTAAATTAATGTTTATTTCCTGTTTATTGGTAGATCAAAAATGAAATTACCCGATCAAAAATCTTTTATCTTCGCAGTTATTCTTGCTGTTGTTGGTTTTGTTATCGTTAAGTTTGCGCTTGCAAGCCTAGCATTAGACCCTGCACTTCTATTCGGTGCCGGTTTATTAATTGGTGGTGTTGTTATTGCTGCAATGTCATCAGTAACTACAGAAGAAGCCGAAGTAAAAACAAAAACACTTTATGTTGGCAATCTTCCTTATCGCGCAAATGAAGGCGTTGTACGTGCTTTGTTCGAAGAGCAAGGCAAAGTCTTTAATGTTCGTTTACTAAAAGATAAAAACACTGGCAAACGACGTGGCTTTGGTTTTGTTGAAATGGCTCAAGCTGATGCAGATAACGCAATTGCTAAGTTAAACGATAGTGAGTTCCAACAACGTACTTTAAAAGTACGTGAAGCAAAACAAAAACAAGAAGATGATTCTAACTCTTATCGCTCAGAGTCGGATCAAACAGTGTAACTAGCTTAACCGCTAATTTATCACTACATACATCAGCCGTTGCATAATAGTGCAGCGGCTTTTTTATGTCCGCTTGGCAATCACTTAAATTTAGTAAATAACTAACCCGCTTCGCAATAGCTGCTCCAGAGTCTAACAACTTTATACGTGCTTTAAAGTAATCACTTATTGGTTTTGCAAGAATAGGAAAGTGAGTACAGCCTAATACCAGCACATCTATATCGTTATTAATATTTAACCGGTCTAACTCAGTGTGCAGCTTTTCAATATCTAAGTGTTGGGTAAAAAAGAATGCTTCTGCCAAGGTAACCAGTTCAACACTACTATATAAGCTTGTGGTTATAGATGAGGCATGCTCTTTAATTAGCGCATCTGTATATGAACTTGAAACCGTAGCGGGGGTTGCCAATAACCCAATATGCTTTGATTGTGTTATTTGTGCTGCGGGCTTAACTGCAGGTACAACCCCTACAATTGGAATATCTGTTATTTTTCGTACCGCACTTAACGCAGATGTTGAAGCGGTATTGCAGGCTATAACAATTAAGTCGACATTAAGTGACTCATCTTTGATAAATTGGATTAGTCCACATAAGCGATTAATAATGGTTTGCTGCGACTGTGCACCATAAGGCAATAATGCGTTATCCATGAAGTAACTGTATTGAGCGTGGGGAATGCTTTGCTGAATATGCTCAAGTACTGTGGTTCCACCTATACCTGAATCAAAGACCATGATGTGCGCTGACAAACTACCATTCCTACTCTTTACTTTGAACGGCAGTTTGCCATGAGGCTTTTATAAAAGAAAGTAGTTTTACTCAGCGTCTAGTTTTGCAGTAGCTGTGTTTAATTTATCTAAGTTTTCAAACATGGTGTTAGTGTAATCAACCAGTTTATCTATTTCTTGTTGATCTTGATTTAGCCATTGAATGATACCTGATAGCTGGCTTTCTAATCCTAATGCTTGCGCTTTAGAGTAAGCCGATTTTAGATCATCATTAAAAGGGGCTACAGTTTCGGCAATGGCTTTTTCTGATGTTGGCTTAATTTGTTCATACTCTTTAATAGCTGCCACAGTTTTACTTTGACGTAAGTCCATTGAAAATTCCACCAGCTGTTCATTTCCTAAGCTGAGTTCTTGGGCTTGTTCAAATGCTTTATCTAAGTCGCCACTGAAAAAGGTTTTACTTACATCTTGTAACTCTGTCATTAAATCATTTATAGCTTGCTGCTCGTCTTCATTAAGCTCTCCATTTACTGACATAGAAAATGATAACTCGCGAGATTCAGAAAATTGCGTACTAAATGCTTGCGAGCTTTCAGTTTGCTGATAGCGACTAGATGACTGAGATTGGTAAGCATCTGCAAAACTAATACTCACTTCATCACCTTCTGCGGTGGTAAAAGTGTAATCAGCGCTGTTACTAAGGTTCACATATTGCGATTGACTAACCGTTACGCTTGCCGGCTGAGGATTAAATAAGTTCTGCTCAAATTTATCAAGGCCATTGAAGATGCCCTCTTTTGATTTATTAATACCCTCTTCAAGCTCTTGATTAAATACGCCCATACCTTTTAATTCATCGACAGCTTCATCAACACCTGTTTGCACGCCTTTACGTGCCTGGTTAAGTATATCTTGTAGCTTGTCATCATCGGCACCATTGGCCTTGGCTTTTTTTACCGAGCTTGTCACAAAGTCTAAAACATTTTTGACGACTTCATTAAAATCAAACAATGGTTTGTCTTTTTTCGCTTCAGCAACCGGCAAACCTAATTCTTTTGCCATTTTGTCACCCAATACGGCAGCAGCCAATTCTTTTCCGCGTTGCTGATAGCTAGTTGGTGGGGAGTCTATTTTAGGCTGTGGCATTGCTTGTTTAGTATTGTATTTATTGGCATTGCTGTTTGGAACAAAACTAAAGTTACCTATTTTCATGAGAAGACTCCTATTTAGACATACTCTGTATATCGGCCAAGTAAGCCTATACTGTAGTAAAATGCTTAAAAAAAGCTCACTATATTTGATCAAAACTAGACAAATACGCTTCGCTCCCTACAATAGCGCCGATAAACAGATCTCAACGATAAGGTTATACCGTTAATGGCAGTTATAAATATAGATACCACGCAGTACGATGCACAATTAAATGAAAAAGAGCAGCGTATTACAGAGCAGTTTCAACGTTTCGGTGTAAAACAGTTAGAAGTATTTAGCTCTGAGCCTATTAACTACCGTCAACGTGCAGAATTTAGAGTATGGCACGATGGCGACGATCTGTTTCATATTATGTTTGATCAACAAACGAAAGATAAAATACGTGTTGATACCTTTGACCCTGCAGCTCCTTTAGTAGGTGAAGTTATGCAGGTAATGATTGATAACTTAAAAGGCTGCGAAGTACTGCGTCGTAAGCTATTTCAAATAGATTATTTATCGACCATCAGCGGTGAAATTTTAGTGAGCTTGCTTTATCACAAGCCACTTGATGAACACTGGTTAACTGAGATCAACGCCTTAAAGGAAAAGCTAAGTAACCAGTACAAAATTGACTTTATTGGCCGTGCACGTAAGCAAAAAGAAAAATTGGGCGATGACTTTGTCACTGAGCGCTTAATGGTGAATGGCCAAGAGCTAATCTATCAGCAGGTAGAAAATAGCTTTACTCAGCCTAATGCGAAGGTAAATATTAAGATGTTGGAGTGGGCACAAGAGCTATGTAAACCACTAAATAATGATTTACTAGAGCTATATTGTGGTAACGGAAACTTTTCAATTGCACTTGCGGACTCATTTAATAAAGTGCTGGCAACAGAAATATCAAAATCATCTGTGCATTCAGCGCAATATAATATTGCTCAAAACAAAGTAACTAACTTAGATATTATTCGCATGTCGAGCGAAGAGTTTACTCAGGCAATGAAAGGCGAGCGTACTTTCTCTCGCTTAGATGGTATTGACCTTAGTAGTTACAACTGCCAAACCATTCTAGTCGACCCACCTCGTGCTGGCATGGATACCCTAACGTGTGATTTAGTGGCTAACTATGAGAATATTATTTATATCTCATGTAACCCAGATACGTTAGAGCGCGATCTTGATCACTTAACACAAACCCATGAGGTTAAGCGCTTTGCAATATTTGATCAGTTCCCTTACACACACCATATTGAATCTGGTGTATTTTTACAGAAAAAATAAAATCTAATACTATAATACCAGCGCCTTGATGAGTGCTGGTATTTGCTCTTCACTAAATACTTTAACTTGATTCTTTACCAATAACTTAGCGGTCAGCCCCATGCCTTTTACTTTCACCCCACTATGGCTTCCATCATAAATTGTATTACGGCCACACGAAGGACTAGACTCTTTTAGTAAAGCAAAGCGAATATTATGCTTATTACAAAGGGCTAATGCTTTATTAGCGCCAGCTTCAAATGCACTTGTTACATCCTCAGCAGTATTTGTAATAACTCGATTTTGCTTTATCTCAGCGGGCGCTCTAGGCACGAGTAAACCACCAGCAATCTCAGGACAAAATACGATTAATCTATTTTGCTTTTGCCACAAATTAAGTTGAGGGTGCAATATTGTTTGGCCTTTACCATCATAACGAACTGGCAAACCTAACAAACAACTTGAGATTAAAATTTTTTCCATAATGAATTTTCTTCTTCAAATAAAAAAGCTCCTTTCGGA
>NZ_BADW01000226.1:0-139 GCF_000241165.1 Pseudoalteromonas sp. BSi20439 | reverse complement strand
TAACAATCATCTGTGTGGACACTACGAACAAATAAGTTCTAAATCGTATAAGGAGGTGATCCAGCCCCAGGTTCCCCTAGGGCTACCTTGTTACGACTTCACCCCAGTCATGAATCACTCCGTGGTAAACGTCCTCCCG
>NZ_BADW01000227.1:0-498 GCF_000241165.1 Pseudoalteromonas sp. BSi20439 | reverse complement strand
AAAGTCAGTCAAAAGTGTTCACGATAAAACCGGAATGAGCGTTCACGCTAAAACCAGAACGGGTGTTCACGATGGGCCGGAATCACTGTTCACGATGCTCCGGAATATGCATTTGAGAAACCAGTTGTTGCCATCGATGGTAGTAAGTTTAAAGCTAGCAACAACAAAGGCAATAATTTTACGCCAAGCAAAGTTAAATTCCACATCGACCGAGTCGAAAAGAACATTGAACGTTACCTTGAATTACTTGATGAAGCCGATAAAGAGCAAGCTAACGTCACAAAAATTAAAGCCACAAAAGATAGGCTAGCTGACTTTCGCAGCCAGTTAAAAAAACTACACGAGATTAAAGAACAAGTTGAAGCTCATCCTGACAAGCAAATATCCACTACTGATCCTGATTCACGTTTAATGAAAACTCAAGGTTTTACAAGAGTTGTGAGTTATAACGTGCAAAGTGCGGTTGATACCAAGCACCACCTTATAGTGGCGCATGAG
>NZ_BADW01000228.1:0-174 GCF_000241165.1 Pseudoalteromonas sp. BSi20439 | reverse complement strand
GTTCTCACTAGACTTTTAAAGTCTCTGAAGGGCCGTTGAAGACTACAACGTTGATAGGCAAGATGTGGAAGTGGTGTGAGCCATTAAGCTAACTTGTACTAATTACCCGTGAGGCTTAACCATACAACGCCAAACGCGTTTTATGTGATAGTGAAACAAGCGAAGAAGTTAATA
>NZ_BADW01000229.1:0-141 GCF_000241165.1 Pseudoalteromonas sp. BSi20439 | reverse complement strand
CACTGCTGAGTTCGGCATGGGGTCAGGTGGGTCCAAAACGCTATTGTCACCAAGCAAATTTGGTGTAAGGTCGATTTAATCGAGCTTACTAAAATTTGGAATTCTGATAATAAAGAGTAATCAAGTAATCTACTTTAGTTA
>NZ_BADW01000230.1:0-106 GCF_000241165.1 Pseudoalteromonas sp. BSi20439 | reverse complement strand
TTCGGGTTCTGCCTAGGGGCGATTTACTCTTTGTTGCTCGGTTTTGACTTAGCCCACTAGGTTACAAACCTCGCGCCGCGATTAAACCGCCCCTAGTTTGAACAAA
>NZ_BADW01000231.1:0-9761 GCF_000241165.1 Pseudoalteromonas sp. BSi20439 | reverse complement strand
TAGCCGTGCCATAGCAGTTTCGCTCGCGCGGAGAAAATTGCGATACTGAGAAAAAATCGATCGCAACCATCTTAAATGGTTTCAAACTAAGAACATACCCAAGACAATTTATTAAAAATTAGTTTTTACACAGTCTGTGCCATAAGCCGACCTTGAGACACATAGAGATTAAGACTGCAAAGATACGAAAGCGGAAGTTAGCTTTGGCCTGTTTAACGACAAATATTCCGACAAAGCAGTCATGACTATTAGTTTATTGTTAAATCTAATCTTTCTTTTCGTTCATCTACTCAATAACCCCACGCTAAACGTGACTTTAGCGTGGGGTTAGAGTTCACAGTAATTTTATCTGGATAGCTCTTTTATTTTTTTCTCTGAAAACCAGCGATATAAAACAGGTAAAACAAATAATGTTAACAGTGTTGCAGTTACCAAGCCGCCAACAATAACACTCGCTAATGGGCGCTGTATTTCTGCACCAACACCATTAGACATTAACATCGGTATCAAACCTAAAGCTGATGTTATAGCAGTCATAAGTACAGGTCTTAATCTTGAAGTAGCGCCTTCAAAAACGGCTTTAGATGCTTCTAGACCGTCTTTAATACGTTGGTTGATACTTTCTACCATAACGACCCCATTCAATACCGCTACACCAAATAAGGTAATAAAGCCAACGGAGCTTGGTACAGACAAGTATTGTCCAGATAAATATAAGGAGAAAACTCCGCCAATTACAGCAAGCGGCACGTTGACCAATATCAGCATAGCTTGACCAACAGAACCAAAGGCAAAGTAAAGTAGTAGTGCGATTAGTGCTAACGATAAAGGTACAACTATAGCTAACCTATTTTGAGCACGTTTTTGACTTTCGAACTGGCCGCCAATCGAAACAGAATAACCTGAAGGTAAGTCAACCTTTTCAGCAATTACCGTTCTGATATCGGCAACCACGCTTCCCATATCTCGATTTTGTACATTTGCTTGGATAACGACTCTTCGTTGTACATCATCGCGTCTAACTTGTGGTGGGCCTGACTCAAATGAGACTGAGGCTACGTCACCCAGCCGCACCCAAGCACCAGTAGGTGATTGAAGCCGAATATCAGCAATAGCTTCTTTGTTACTTCGGTACTCTTCCTCTATGCGAACGTAAATATCATAACGTTCATTACCATTGATTATTTGTCCGGCTTCAACACCACCAATACCATCACGCACAACCTCCATTATGTCACTCACAGACAATCCAAAGCGTGATAGTTCTTGCCTGTTAGGACTTATCACCAATTGCGCTTCACCAGCAATTTGCTCCAATGCAACATCCCTTGCACCTTCAATGTTTTTAATTGCTGTTTCTATTTCTTGACCTTTAGCCGCCAGTACCTCAAGTTCAGGCCCAAACAACTTTATCGCCAACTGAGCCTTAACACCAGATAGTAGCTCATCGACACGAGTCGCAATAGGTTGAGAAAAGTTGAGTAGCAACCCAGGGAATTCTTCTAAAGATCTCTCCATTTTTCCTTGAAGTTCATATCGATTAGATGCACTGGTCCACTCAGAAACAGGCTTCAACCCTATGTAAATTTCGATGTTATTCACAGGCTCTGGGTCTCCACCTATTTCTGCTCGACCAATTCGGCTTAATGCATAGGTTACTTCAGGGAAAGCCATTAGTTTTTCTTCTAGAATTGGTGCCACAGTGAGCGCGGTATCTAAACTGGAAGAAGGTGCAAGCGTTGCTCTTAAGTTTATCGTCCCTTCTTCTAACTCAGGTACAAATTCAGTACCAATTAATGGAACTAATGCAAAGGCAGAGAAAACTAATATAAGTGCGGCTGAAATGACTAATTTGGTGCGTTTTAGTGCGAATGTAAGCCCTTTTCTGTAGAGTTTGTCTAATGGCCTAAGAACAAAGCTTTCTCTTTCTTTAACACCTGACTTAAATAAATAAGTTGCTAAAGCGGGTACAATAAACAACGCAACCACAATAGCGGATATAACAGCTAAAATGATACTTATTGCCATAGGTTGGAATAACTTTGCCTCAACACCTTCAAAGCTAAATAAAGGCGTGAAAACTACTAATATAATAGACGCAGCAAAAAATACGGGACGAGCAACTTCTTTACCAGCCTGCTTAAGGCGCAATTTTATGCCGTGATCATCGTGTTCAACATCATGTGGGTCAGTATCAGCACTAGGCACTCTTTCTTTTACAGTTTTTAAATGGGTAGAGTCTGGTCTATTTAAATGCTTAAACATGTTTTCAACCATCACGACTGAACCATCAACTAGCATACCAATGGCTACGGCAATGCCACCCAATGACATAAGGTTTGCAGAAATGCCCCACCAAGCCATGATCATTAACGCGATACCAATTGAAATTGGAATAGATATTAGGACAAGGAAGGTTGCACGTATATTCATTAAAAATAGTGCTAATACAATACAGATGAAAATAAATGCTAGTAATAGTGCATCAACTACTGTATCAACGGCTTTTTCAATCAAATCAGCCTGATCATAAAATGGTTCAAAGCGAACACCTTTAGGCAATGCTTGATTAATCAATGGGATTCTTGCATTGATACCATCAATGGTGGCTTTAGTATTAGACCCCATGCGTTTTAAGACAATGCCAGAGACAACTTCACCTAAATTTTCGACTTTACCGTCTTCGGTTTTGCGCGTCATTGTGACAGCACCTTGACGAATTTCACTGCCCATTTCAACTTTAGCAATATCCGAAACCGTCACAACTGTCCCATCAACTGTTTTGACGGGAACTTGTTTGATATTACTAATACCAGCGTCACCACTTTCAAACCAACCTGCACCTCTAATAACAAGCTGCTCTTGCCCACGGTTCATATACCATCCGCCAACATTGGCATTGTTGTTATCTAGGGCACCAACAACGTCTTCTTGCGTTAGGTTATAAGAAAGAAGCTTAGATGGATCTACATTTACTTGGTACTGCCTAACAATACCTCCAAAGGAGAGTACATCAGTAACACCATCGACAGGCATAACGAGTAATTTTACTACCCAATCATTGAGACTCCTGAGTGCCATAGCATCATAGCCTGCATCTTTATCTGAAATAAGAAGGTACTGAAATACTTGGCCTAGCCCTGAGGTGTTTGGCCCCATTTCGGGTGTGCCGACACCTTCTGGTATCAGTTCTTTTGCGGCTTGAAGACGCTCAAATACGAGTTGTCTTGCAAAGTAAATGTCGGTGCCTTCTTTGAAAACAACCGTTACGCCAGACAAACCTGTTTTAGAAATTGAGCGCACTTGTTCTACATCAGGTAAGGCATACATTACCGCTTCAATGGGGTACGTAATGAGCTGTTCAACTTCTTCGGCAGCCAGTCCTGGCGCTTCAGTATTCACAGCAACTTGGACATTAGTAACATCAGGAAAGGCATCCAAATTTAGTTTTGGAATAACCATAATTGCGCCGACAATTGTGGCAAACAGCGCAATCAAAATCAGGAGTCTATTATTAACAGACCAATCTATTATTTTATTAAACATAGTCTTGCTCCTTAGTGGTTATGCGGATCAAATCCGCCTTTAGCGATTTCAGAAGCAACAAAAAATGCGCCTTTGGTTACAATTCGCGTCCCACTATCAAGGCCAATGATTTCCCTAAAATCACCTAAGGCTCGGCCTAGTTCTACTTCTACAGCTTTAAATTCTCCAGGGTGGTCTTCGACAAATACGGTCCAATCACCATCTGCGCTGCGGATCAATGCTTCTTCTGGCACAGCCATCACTTTCTGCTTTGTGGCAAACTGAAAGTAAACTTTTACAAACATACCTGAATGAAGGTTATCATCAGCATTCTGTACCCCCAATCTAATAATTCTTGTACGAGTTACGGGATCAATTGTATGGGCTTCTTGGATAACTTTGGCATTGTAACTCTGGCCTTCTAATTTAAGTACCGCAGGAGAATCAATTGATAAATTTAGCTTTTTATTTGGAGAAACTTTTGCTTCAACCCATAGTTGTTTTTCATCAGCTAACAACATGACTGAATCCCCAGCATCAACACGTTGCCCTTGGATAAAGTCGTCTTGAAGCACGACACCTTCACGGTGCGCCGTTAATGCATATTGTCCAAATGCTTTAATGTCTTTGTTAGAAATACCATTTATTGCTTTTTCAGTTAACCCTAAAGCAATGAGCTTGCCATAGCTCGCATTGTATGTTGTTTCAGCTTGTAATAATCGACTTTCACTCACCGTCTTATTACCCAGCTTTTTTACACGTTGCCATTCGGTTGAAGCGATTAAATAGTCAGCTTGTGCTTGTGCCATTGCTTCACTAAATAATGTAACTAACTTCTGACCTATTTCTACATACTCGCCAAGCGCTGCATGGCGACTGATAATGACTGACTCTGTACGTGGTGATACCACATAACTTTTATAGCCATTAGCTTTTATTTCGCCAGGTGCATATACGGAGCTAAATTGATATTCAGGCTTAACACTTTCCACTTTAATGTTAGCAAGCGACATCTTCTTTGGATCAATAGTGATACCTTCTTCATGTCCTTCTTCTCCCTCTTTATTACCACCTTCATGGCCGTGCTCGTCATGGTCACCTTTATCTTCTTCATGTCCCTTTTCGTGTTCATGCTCATCTTGATGTTCTTTTTCTTCTTGTTTCGAAACGTTTGTGACAGAACCAGTTCCATCTGACGACTGTGCAAAAGCATCATGATTTGTAGTAAACCCAACTAACAGGCAGCTAATTACTACGGCTAAAAATTTTTTACTAATTACTGTATTCATTTTTGTAACCTATATTTTTAATAAATTTAAGATTTCGTTTTTCGCTACTGAAAAAACAAAGCGCTCAAATCTCAAATTTGGATAACTGACCCATACTTAAAATGAAGGATATTTCTGCAAGCTTGAATTGATTTTCCAAACGTATTCCTGCATGAAGCCCTTCCGCACGTTGATTTAATGCAAGTAAGTAGTCAGAAGTATTAATGTCACCAGCTTCCCAGCGCTTATTTAATAAGTTTTCGCTGCTATCTAATCTGCCTTTTGTCAGTTTTTGCCATTGCTCATAATATTTTTTACTGACAATAAGCGATTCATAATTAGCTTTTGCTTCAAATGACTGCTTTCGATAAACCGACCGAAAGTTAGCCTCTGCTGCAATTGCTTCTGAATAAGCGGCTTTAACAGTATCTGAATAGTTATTTCTGATATTTAAAGGCATTGAGAAAGTCACGCCAATCAAGTCTTCATCTCCACTTTTCCCTGCGTTAACTCCAATGGTTGGATTGGCTTTAGATTCCATAGTGGTTAGTTGAGCTTTAGATTGTTTTATCTTCCATTGCGCTCTAGCGAGTTTAACTTTTGGATGTTCCTCAACCCACTGAGAGTTAAATGAATAGTTTGTTGCTCCAAAAGTAAATGAAAACAAATTGGTAGTATTAGGCGTCCAATCAGGCAATAACTCCTGAACATTTACCTCTGCATTTTTCAAAGCAATTTGCGACTCAGATATTTCACTGAAAACTTGGGACAAGTTTAAATAAACCAGTTCAGCGTCAAGTGGCTCTAAAAGTCCTGCTTTTCGCTTATCTTCAATAATTCCAACGAGCGTTTGTAATTGATTTTCTCTTACTGAAAGTAACTGAGCCACCTTTTTTGCTGCTTGCCAATTAACTATTGCAGTTAAAGCGTTAGCCTTTTTAGAATCGAGTAGAGATAACAATTGTTGCTGGTTTGCATAAACACCAATTTCACCAATGCTTTTATTTGCTGATTGCTTATCCCAAAAATCAATCGTTTGACTGATACCAATAGAATAATTATCAAAATCACCCTCTTTTTCATAGCTTGCTTCAAGCTCTGGGTTATATACGGCTTTAGTTAAGCTCTTGGCTCTATGATTACTTGCATTAAGTAACTCTTTAGCCGCAACAACTTCGGGATCTTTATTTATTTGACTATCTAGCCATGAAATACTTTTCTGTTTGGCATAAGTGGCAACTGAAAAACTCACAGCCATACATAAAGACAGGACTAAACCTGCATTTTTTAAATATATATACATAAAAATTCTTAATTTTAAAATTAATAAACACGAAACCTTTATCCATTATTAAAGGATAAATAGGTCATTAAAAATTAATCTAATTAAGAAATGGGCGGACGAAGTATCGCTTCAAGAAAGGTACTTGTTTGATCAATTTGATAAGGCGTTTTATTGATAATGTTTAGTTTGCCCGTGGTATTTGAATTACTGACTAAAATCCAAGATAAGTGGCTGCCACTGCAATGTCCGCAGTGATGACAATCTTTTTCATTATGCTGCTCATCACCTACATTATCATTTGAGACATTTCGATCATCTGCATGATCATGTTGAATTTGAAGGTGCTCTATATCTATTTGGTGATTCTCAGGTGTTGCGGATACAACAGCAGTTAACGATTGCAAAACAATCGAAACGACTAATAGTATTTTTAACGCAACATTGAATTTCAAAATAAACACCTACTTAAATATGAAAAATTATAATATCAAAAAAAGGTTTTCTAAACTAGCCATGCGCATGTTTTTCATGCTCGTCACGGCAACTTTCTTGAGGAAACTCAAACTCAATGGTTGTATGAGATAAATTATAAGAAGAAAGTTCCTTAGCCACTTGTTGTTTTAGCCTAATTAATTTATCAACCTCAAAGTTATGGGCTAACTCTAGGTGAGCAGTTAATACGTGACTTTCCCCGTCTAATGACCAAAAGTGCATATGATGAATCCCATTAATTTCAGGTATAGCCTTTATCGCTTTTTCAATATTATTCTGCACTTCTTCATCAGGTGTAGCTTGAAGAAATAGTGCCAATGTTGTTTTCAGGTTTTTCAAAACGTTAAACAATATAAACAGTGTAAAGCCTATAGAAAGCAAAGGATCTAATATTGGTAGATCTACAAAAAGCAGCACGATAGAAACAATTAGGACTGCAACCCAGCCAAGTACGTCTTCAAGCAAATGCCACGTAAGTACTTTTTCGTTCAGCGTTTTACCCGCTTTTAGTTTAAATACTGCATACCCATTAACAGCAACCCCAAGTAATGCAAGACCCAACATTCCTTCAGCCATTGGCATTTCAGGATTAGATAATCTTGGTATTGCTTCAAATAGCACCCAGACAGAACCAATAACTAATACAATACTGTTAATTAATGCGCCAAACAGGGTAAGACGACGATAGCCATAGCTAAATCTATCGGATGCTTCTTTATCCGAGAAACGACTCAGTATCCAAGCGAATCCTATAGATAAACTGTCACCCAGGTCATGTACAGCATCAGCCATAATAGCGGTACTGTTGGTTAGCCAACCACCAATAAATTCGATAATAGTAAATGAAACATTAAGGAAAAATGTCCAACCTATACGGTCGTCTTTTCCATGCGAATGGCTATGGCTATGATTGTGCATTTTCCACCTCAAGAACTTTTAAATTTCTTACATTGACTACGTTAAAATTGATAAAGTGACGGATCACTCGTTGATACATCCAACGTTTGATTCCTGATAAGTTAGTTCCTTTTTCGAGATAAAACTCATCAGGGGAATTATAAACACCAAAATCATCATGAATACCTTCTTTTTGTATATAGGTATCTTGACCACGCCAATCTGTATCTGGCGAAGAGAAACACTTTGTTGCAACACCATAACCACAAAATTCGTTTTTTATTTGACTAAATTTGTGCTGTAGTGAACTTAAATATTGTTCATCTAATATAAAGCCTTCTAAGTTTATCCAACGATCCTTGAAATAAACTTCAATCCAACTATGAATGATATATTTAGGTGCTAACCAAAATACATAAGTTGGAATAGCTCCTTTTTGTAATCGCTGCTCAATAGTAAAGCCGTGAAAACGACATTGAATACCTAATCCTCGTAACAAAGCCATCAGCAAGTTACCCTTGGTATTGCATTGTCCGTAACCATCGGCTAAAACACTGCTTGCTGAAATATCATCACTCTCATTGTAACCAAATAATATTTCATCTTTAACAAATTGGTAGGCTGCACCAATTTTGTTGAAGTCATCGAGTTCTTGCCAATTACGCTCAGAAATTAATGATTGAATTGTAGAGTGTTCAAAATTTACTATCTTGGTTTTTTCTAGATATTTGCTATTCATTGATGTTTCCTTACTTTGAACAACCAAAGGTTGATTGTTTATCTTCATTTGGTGTTTAACGTGTTTTCTCAGCAACAGCTAATTCTTGTTTAGCATCGCTTAGTATTCGGTAAGCGCCTCGAAGAATTAACATTGAAATGATGCTACCAATGACGATATCAGGCCAACGCTGTTTCAGCACCATAACGAGTATGCCTGCGATAACGACACCAAGATTTGCAATTACATCATTCGCTGAAAATATCCAGCTAGCTCTCATATGTACTTCATCGTTGTTGTGCTTTCGAATAAGGATGAGACAAATCACATTTGCAACTAAAGCAACCATGCCTACGCCAATCATAAACCAAGAGTGAGGCTCACTTTCACCATACAGCCTTCTAGCAATATCCATTAGAATTAGCACGCCTAACCCCAGTTGGAAATAGCCACTCACTAAAGCAGCATTAGCCTTATGTTGGATTGACTTTCCCACCGCGTATAGTGCAATTGCATAGACGATTGCATCCGCTAGCATGTCTAACGAATCTGCAATTAAAGCCGTTGATTCTGATAACCAACCAAAGCCAATTTCAAAAACAAACATCGAGGCATTGATAGCCAGAAGCCAATAAAGCACCGTTTTTTGCTGGTTATCTTTTAGCTCAACTTCACACCCACAATCGCTCATTTTCATCTCCGATTAACTTGTATGCTCTAACTATAAATCCTATAGTGACTATAGGGTCAAGTTTATTTGGAAATTTTATGAAAATTGGTGAGTTATCGAAAACATCGGGGTATTCAGTACAAACCATCCGATATTATGAAAAGGAGGGCTTGCTGTCAGATCCTGATCGCACTGAAGGGAATTTCAGGTTGTATTCTAATAAGGCATTTAAAGAGCTAGAGTTCGTAAAGCATTGTCGAAGTTTAGATATTCCGCTTAATGATATTAAGCGACTCATTGAATTAAAAAACAAGCCAGAGGAGAGTTGCTCTAGTGTAAATGCATTAATTGATCGGCAACTAACTTTAGTTAATCAACGAATGAAGGAATTGAATGCACTCAAAAAAGAGTTAAAACTAATGGCAAGCTCTTGCGGGTCTGACGGTACAATTGAAGTCTGTGGCATTATCAAGTCATTAGATAGTTGAACTAAATATAACTTTAGATTAGGGGCTGTTGATCTTTGTAGTACATATATCAATCAGCCCACATTGGTAGCCACATCATAGTAAATGCTAAAGCGAGCATTGAATGATAATTTCGTTCAAGCTTTTCATACCGCGTGGCTATCCCTCTATATTGCTTAATACGGCCAAATGCATTCTCAACCAAGTGCCGATATTTGTACATGCACCAGTCAATATCTTCATTGCCTACTAAACTGTTGCCCTTACGTGGAATAACGGGTGTAGCGTTATTATCACGAACAAACGCTCTCAGTTTTTCACTGTCGTAGCCTTTATCTGCGACAACCATATTACTTGTTGGGCAATTAGCTACGAGTGACTCTGCATGGACGATATCATGCGTATTTCCACAGGATAATTCATAATAAACAGGCAAGCC
>NZ_BADW01000232.1:0-117 GCF_000241165.1 Pseudoalteromonas sp. BSi20439 | reverse complement strand
TCAGGTGGGTCCAAAACGCTATTGTCACCAAGCAAATTTGGTGTCAGTTCGTATCGCTACGCACTAACTAAAATTTGGAATTTCTGATAATAAAGTCTTCAAGTATCTACTTTAGTC
>NZ_BADW01000233.1:0-117 GCF_000241165.1 Pseudoalteromonas sp. BSi20439 | reverse complement strand
TGCTCTTTAAAAATTTGGAAAAGCTGATAATAAAATTCGTATGAATAACATTGTTATTTGTACAGAGTTTTCAAAAGTAAAAAAGAATGATAGCAGTATCATTCAGTGCCATTTAAT
>NZ_BADW01000234.1:0-1573 GCF_000241165.1 Pseudoalteromonas sp. BSi20439 | reverse complement strand
TAGCCGTGTAGTAACTTATTAAAAAAGCAATAAAAAAGGATGTTAAAAAACATCCTTTTTTAATCAGAACGCTCGATTATTGCACAAGCTCTTGTTCGCTAAACTCTTCGTCAAACATCGGGCTTGATAAGTAACGCTCTGTTGCACTTGGCAAAATAACCACAATATTTTTATCTGCATTTTCAGGACGTTCAGCAATACGCTTCGCTGCAACCACAGCTGCACCTGATGAAATACCAACTAAAATCCCTTCTTTTTTCATTAGCTCGTGACACATTGCTATACATTCTTCATTAGAGACTTGCTCTACACCATCAATTATTGATAGGTCTAAATTCCCAGGAATAAAGCCTGCACCAATACCTTGAATCTTATGTGGCCCAGGTTTTACTTCTTCACCAGCAAGTGTTTGGCTAATTACCGGAGAGTGGCTTGGCTCTACAGCGATTGATTTTACATTTAAGCCTTTTTCTTTTTTAAGATAACGGCTTACACCTGTGATAGTTCCACCAGTACCAACGCCTGCAACAAAGAAATCGATTTTGCCATCAAGTGCATCAAAGATTTCTGGGCCAGTTGTTTCAAAGTGAATTTTAGGGTTTGCAGGGTTTTCAAATTGTTGTAATAAAATAAACTTTTCAGGGGCTGATGCTTGAATTTCTTTGGCCTGAGCAATAGCACCGTTCATACCTTTAGCACCGTCTGTTAGTACAAGATTAGCACCGAGTGCTTTTAATAGCTTACGACGTTCTAAGCTCATGGTGTTTGGCATTGTAAGCGTTAATTTGTAGCCGCGTGAGGCTGCTACAAATGCCAGTGCAATGCCCGTGTTACCTGATGTTGGCTCTATAAGCTCTTTATCTTTGGTAAGTTGACCTGATTTTTCAGCTTCCCAAATCATCGATGCACCAATACGGCATTTAATACTAAAGCTTGGGTTACGCGACTCAATTTTAGCGTATACATTCCCACCTGTAACACGGTTAAGTTTTACCAACGGTGTGTTACCGATGCTTAGTGAGTTATCTTCAAAAATAGTAGACATAATGTTCCTTTAGGTACAATCTGATCAACACATTAACAGTTAGTCTGTTAACTTTATAAGCCTACTTTACTGTGAGATAAAAAAAGTTAAAGTAAGCTTTGGCTATAACATATATTAATTCCGCTTATAACGGATTGAACTAAAAACTCAACCTATTATTTTTTTAGTTATTAAAAAAGGTGAACTTGAAGCCATTTGTTCGTTTTTAACTTTGTACTGTATTTTTTGTTTATGTAGTCGTTATTTAAACAAATCAACACTACATACTTATATTTTGTTGGTTAATTGTGCAAATGAACACGGCAAGATCATTATAAATTGAACTTATAGAATATGTAGTGATCAGATCAAGGCATAATAATCACCTTGGTCACGTAAAATATGAGCGCTACTTTTCTGAAACACTTTAATTCAATTACCGATCCTCGCATTGAACGCTGTAAAAAGCATGAGCTTATCGATATTCTCCTTTTAGCCATTAGTGCAGTAATCTCCGGTGCACAAGGATGGGAGGATATTGAAGATTTT
>NZ_BADW01000235.1:0-109 GCF_000241165.1 Pseudoalteromonas sp. BSi20439 | reverse complement strand
TTGTCTTCTCTGTGTTCAAATAATTTTTAAGGATTTATTCACAAAGAGGTTATGAGACGCTGCGCTTTTAGAGGAAATAAAAAAGCCAAATATTATTCTGTAGCAGCGA
>NZ_BADW01000236.1:0-2635 GCF_000241165.1 Pseudoalteromonas sp. BSi20439 | reverse complement strand
AAATTATTTGAAATGTTTAGGCGGAATGGCAGAGTGGCCATGCACCGGATTGCAAATCCGTTTACCCCGGTTCGACTCCGGGTTCCGCCTCCAAATAATTACTCCACACGCTTTAAATAGCAAACTCGATGCCCGAGTGGTGGAATTGGTAGACACAAGGGATTTAAAATCCCTCGACTAACAAGTCGTGCCGGTTCAAGTCCGGCCTCGGGCACCACTTTATACTCTCCCCGTTTATTCTAGTTTAACTATTCTCTGATTAAATTTTTAATCATCAAATCGCATAATCGAACTAGTATCTTATTCTTTACACTAAATTATTTCGTTTATTTGAAACCTTTATGTCTCACATTTTTTAAAAAGCCTATCCCATCAATATATTGCCTTTGATCATTTTTATAGCTCAAACTTGACGCTAGCTACGGAAAAACTCTCATTTAAAACAAAACACTAAATTTAAGCTTTGCTATATAAGATTTTTATAATTCAAAATAGACAACCTAATACTAAGCGGTTTATATAAAAGTAGTGGTATAAGACTCTTAAATGGAGTTGGTGGCTGTGTTTCGTTATATACATAAACCAAAGTCAGTATACAGTTACTTGTATTAACACCATTACAAAGCCATAAAGTGTATTAAGAGCGTTGATGTAAGCTGCTTAACTAATCGATTATAAGGAGGTATGAAATGCTTGATGATGCTGTTACTAGGAATATACAGACGAGGCTTATACGAATCCGCAATAATACTTAAATCATTTTGAGAGGCCAAACCTGACGCTAGTTACGTTAAAAATTCCTCATATAGAACAACTAAACATCGAAATTGTTGCTTTGCTATTAACACGATTTCTCTACCTCAAAATAGACTACTTAATTAAGCGAATTGGTACTAGACAATAAAAAACCCGAAATGGCCATGGCCGTTCCGGGTTTTTAACTTAAATCACTTTAAAGTTATTTGTGCCAAATACCTTTCGGAATAGTTTTATTAAGCTTGTTATTTTTACTCGGATCAAACGTTGGTAACTTACCAGCACGTCGTTGAGCGTTGTAATCTTTGGCAAGCCACACCACAACTCCTGAGAGCATAAATAGTGCGATTACGTTCACAATCGCCATTAGGCCCATAGACACATCAGCTAGAGTCCACACTAATGGTAATTCGCCAAGTGCACCAAACATCACCATACCTAACACTAATAATCTGAAAACCAACATGCCAGATGCGTGGTTATGCTCTAAGAATAATAAGTTCGTTTCGGCATAAGAATAGTTAGCTACAATTGATGTAAAAGCAAAAAACAAAATAGCGACCGCAACAAATATTGCGCCCCAGCTACCTACATGTTCTTCAAGGGCGGCTTGTGTAAGTGCTATACCTGTTACATCAGAACCTGGAACCAATTGTTCTGATAATAAAATAAGCGCGGCAGTTGCTGTACAAATTATAATGGTATCTACAAATACACCCAGCATTTGTACATAACCCTGTGACGCAGGGTGAGGCGGGTTAGGTGTTGCGGTTGCTGCAGCGTTAGCAGCGCTACCCATACCTGCTTCGTTTGAGAATAACCCGCGTTTGATCCCTTGGATCATCGCTTGCATAACACCATAACCAATTGCACCAGCGCCAGCTTGTTCAAGACCAAAAGCACTTCTAATTACATGCATAAATACATCAGGTAATTCAGTGTAATTTACGGCACATATATACAGTGCAACAATTAAGTAGGCAGCGGCCATAAATGGCACTGCTAATTCAGCAAATCGTGAAATTGTTTTTAGGCCACCAAATATGATGATGCCAGAACCAATAACGAGTGCGATACCTACTATATAGTTTGGAATACCAAAGGCGACTTCAAAAGCTGCAGCAATAGAATTTGACTGCACCGCATTAAAAACTAAACCAAAGGCTAAAATTAAACATAGTGAGAACACGATGCCCATCCAGCGTTTGCCAAGTCCGTATTCCATATAATAAGCAGGGCCACCACGAAAGTTGCCTTCTTCATCGCGTATTTTGTACGCTTGAGCCAATGTACTCTCTGCAAAACTAGTTGCCATGCCAATTAAAGCAATTAACCACATCCAAAAAATAGCACCAGCACCACCTAAATAAAGCGCGACTGCAACACCCGCCATATTACCGGTACCCACACGGGCTGCTAAAGAAGTACAAAATGCTTGGAAAGAGGAAATACCGCCATCTGACCCTTGGCGACTCTGAAACATAACTTTAATCATGTGTGGGAATTGTACAAATTGGATGAAACCAAGGCGTATGGTAAAAAATAGCCCAGCGGCTATTAATAAGTACACTAAAATATGACCCCATAAGAGACCACTTATACTATTTATTATATCTGTCATGTGTGTTGCCTAGTGAACGAGTTGTAAATATGCGGCGCAACTTACCACAAGCAAGGTAAATAGTTTAGTAAACAGCGCAAAAAAATGAGTTATCCACAGGGTTTTGTGGGTATCTTGTGTGTCTGGGTGGGGTATCTTTGGGGTAAGAATTAAATGCAAAAAAGCGTTTAAAAACGCTTGCGTTAAAATCGGATCTCCCTATAATGCGACCCCACTGAGACGGCAGAGCGCAACGCATAGCGTGGCACGAGCTACTCA
>NZ_BADW01000237.1:0-247 GCF_000241165.1 Pseudoalteromonas sp. BSi20439 | reverse complement strand
GAATCGCCCCGTGTTTGCCAGAGACTCAATAACTTGAGAAACTGGAACTATGAAAAAATCAAATCGCTATACATCAGAATTTCGTGAACGTGCAATTAGGCTTGTTACCACACAACAGCATGAATACCCTTCTCTTTGGGCTGCGCTAGTATCGATTTCAGATAAACTGGGATGTACCCCAGAAACACTTAGAGCATGGGTCAAGAAATCTCAAGCTCAACCGTCTAAACCCTCTTCTAATACGCAA
>NZ_BADW01000238.1:0-107 GCF_000241165.1 Pseudoalteromonas sp. BSi20439 | reverse complement strand
AAAATCAGTCAAAAGTGTTCACGATAAAACCGGAATGAGCGTTCACGCTAAAACCAGAACGGGTGTTCACGATGGGCCGGAATCACTGTTCACGATGCTCCGGAATA
>NZ_BADW01000239.1:0-198 GCF_000241165.1 Pseudoalteromonas sp. BSi20439 | reverse complement strand
TTCGAACAATGGGATGAACTATTTGATGATTCAACGATGACTGTCGCGGCAATCGATCGCTTGGTTCATCACGCAACGATTATTCATTGCGAAGGTGAAAGTTACCGACGCAAAACAGCGCTCAATAAGAGCAAATAAAATTCGGTGTCAACCGGCCAAGATAATTGACGCGGAACCGGCCAAGTTAATTGACGCTAG
>NZ_BADW01000240.1:0-165 GCF_000241165.1 Pseudoalteromonas sp. BSi20439 | reverse complement strand
CAATCAACTCAAAGAGTTAACTAAATGGCACTGAATGATACTGCTATCATTCTTTTTTACTTTTGAAAACTCTTGATAAATACGAATATTTATCAGAATTTTATTATCAGCTTTTCCAAATTTTTAAAGAGCATATTAATTAGTTAAGCCAGTGGCTTAGCTAAC
>NZ_BADW01000241.1:0-4798 GCF_000241165.1 Pseudoalteromonas sp. BSi20439 | reverse complement strand
TGCAGGAGCTGCCATTCAAATTATTTACAGTAGTTGCAGATACTACATGGCTATTTGATAAGAGTTTAAAAGTAGCATCAAATCTATTAGCTTCCCCTAAGTAATTACAGGCAATAGCAGTAATTCTAACATTGCATCGCCATGCAGCTTAATACCGCTTGCTTGTTCAGTTAAAGCTGTTTCATTTGATAAGTACCAGTCTTTGTAACTAAACATCAGTCGCTGCTTTAAACTTTCAGCTTTATCGCCTTGTTTAGCTAGCACAGTTTTCTTTTTACCTTCAGGGTAATCGTTGCCTAGGCTTGAATTAGTAGAGCTACTTACTAAACATAAATTTGCAAACGTATCAATGAGCTTGTTATCCATAGCCTCTGTTTTAGAGGTTTGTGGATAGTGATGTTCAACCGAGCTACGGTTTGTAAATTTAAACTCGGTGGCTACTTTTTTAATAGAATTAACAACGGGCGTATCTAAAAGAATCTCATCATCCGTACCTAATAAACTAAATTTAACCTTATCAAAGTCTCCTCTGTTAAGTTCAAGCCATATTTTGTAGTCGAGGTAATTAAAAATATAATTTTGTACCGAAGTGCCACAATTAATAGTTTGTTTTAGAAGCTCTTTTTGAGATTGGATGCTACTTTTAGTATCTATTTTTCCAATAGAACATAATTGATTAAAAGCACTTGTTTCTAATTGAACAATGAAATTCTTAACGTCGATTGTTTGTTCTTGATTAAACAAATACCTTAGCGTATTTGCAAGCCAATGCTTATAACTGTTACCCGGGTAAGACACATTAAACATACTTTGTAGCATAACCAGCTTTTCGCTATTCTCTATAAAAGTATTAACAGTTGAAACATTATGCTTGGCTTTTTCTGAGGTTTTTCTTACTAAAGTACGCACTCCCCAGTTTTTTTCTGGGCTACTTAAATCACGCTTGATAATGTAACAATCAAACAAATACCGTGTTTTTAATAATACACCGGCAAACCGCCTGACCTTTTGAGCGCATTTATCTTCGGCTAGGCCCTCTAGAATGTATGTATCGAACTCTTTAATAAGCTTTTTATCATCAAGCGACACCTTTTGTTCAATCAACTCATCAGCATCCACAAAAAGTGTAAGAGCATGGAGCAAAAAGTTAGGAAAGTTTATTATCGATCGAAAGCGATCATCCAATTGCGTTTGCTCATCATTTTTTTTTCTCTCATAAAACTTAGCTTCTGAATATAAGTTAAATAAATTTCCCTTACTCTGAGACTCCTGATAAATCGAAGCTTGCAAAGTATCTGAATTCTTTGATAATGCCTGCTCACTGTTAACTTTATCAAGCACAGCATTAAATAAGCCATTCCCCCCATAACTCAAAGTTAATAACTGCTTTAAATCATCACCAAATATTTTTGTTCTTACCTTGCTATCAAACCGAAACGGAATATAGTGCCCCATATCTGAGCACGCATCCCAAATTTGAGCAAACACGGGTTGCTCATTTTCAGGTAAATGACTCATTAAGCGGGCTTTAACAACTTCGTGCTTTTCGAGCTGTTCACCGCGATTATTCATTATTTCAAAGTAATGATTAAGATCGGTATCTTTAGGCACACATGTTCGGACAATAATTACTTTTTCAAATAAAAACTTTTTAAATTCAATTAATTCATTTGCATTGAATTTTGATTTGAAAATTTTTAAAGCCACATTAAATGCATTCACCATACTTGGTTCAAGGTTTTGTAACGTTTTACCTTTCGGTTCACCATGGACAAATAAAGAGAGAAGAGTACGTTTTGAACTTTCTCGGCATTCAAAGCTTAAATTAAGCGTTTTAATAGCTACTTCAACATTTAAATGTTTCAGCGCAGCCAAAATAATACACAAAGTAGTATGTCGTTGTTGACCATCAATGGTTTCATATTCAGATATTTCTGTATTCGCTTGTCGTCTATCTACCACTAATGAGCCAACATAATAGTTTTTGTTTTCGTCTTCTTTTCGTTGATCATCAATGTCATTAATAAGTTGTTCAACTTGTGCTTGCCCCCAAGCATAATTTCGTTGATAGCTAGGAATGGTATAAATAGCATTACCAAAAAATAACTCTTCGATAGTCAGCGCTTGGACGTCATTATTGCTCATTATTTGTACCCTCACCTAAATATAGTCCGTGTAATGCTTCTAACCCTTTGGTTTTATTACTGCTAACAGCCTCTTCATTTTTAATTACCACATAGCGCAATACTTCATTGGCATCTAACGCATGCGCAATGACATTTAATAAACTACTGCTATTTTTTGCATAATTATCAATACTAGCCATTAATACCCGCGAGTTTTCCACTCTTAGCTTATAAGCCCAACAAAAGCATAAACGGATAGCTTGCTTAAAATGCTGCTCTTTAAATTTATCATGGTAAAGCATTACAACAGCTAAAAATAAATTACGCGCATAATTATCACCAGCTCTATGCGAGCCATTGTAACTTTTTAAATAAGGTGCTAACTCAGTATGCTTTTCTAAGTATTTTTGCTGTTCAATATAATGAGCTACAAATTCAAAAAAACGTGAGCCGTTAAGTATAATTTGACCTATCTGATGTGGGTACTTTAATTCGTTTTTATCAACTATTCGATCCACAGAGTGATTGTATTGAGTGGTGTAAATATGAGCTCTTAAAGCAGTCTCAATGTAATGCGGTACCTCTTTATTATTCAGGTTTACCCCTTTAAAAACATCAATATGTTTATTGGTAAAATATCTCCCATGTTCACCTTTAAGCCATCGTCTAATTCTGTATAAGTAATTAGCAAATATTGGTTTTAAATTACCCGAGCTTGTGGCTTCTTGTTCCCAGTGCTTAATAGTGTTTAATTTTGTTTGCTGAGTTTCGTGACCCATTTCGCGTAAGTGATATGCTTTTAAAAGATCATGAGGTTCAAGGGCTTTACCTCGTGCATTCTGGCTATCAAAAAATTGAAACGCCTCACTTATATCGCTTAGTTTAATAACAACAAGCGAGCAGTTCGATAAAATAAAAGTATATAAATTAATTAACTCTTGCTCATCCATTTGCTCAAGCTGCATGTTAATCAATGCACTGTTGTGCCGAACTTGTTGTTGCGACTCGGGATGATTAATGGCAATGGTGGTTAAAAGTGCAGGTTTATCCGTTATATTTAATTTAGTAGCTATAGCTGTAAGCAGAATACACAAAGTAATTGTGCGTTGCTGACCATCAACTATTTCAAGTTTATTGCCACTAGTTGCAGTATGTAGAACAACTGTACCCAATCGATACTCTGCACCGCTAATTAAATAATTACTTTTTATATCTACTATTAATTGAGCCACATTATGTTCATTCCAACGGTATGGCCGCTGATAATCTGGAATAACTAAATCACTCGCAAATAATGTTGCAATAGATTGAATTTCAGGAGAGATAGTACTACTCATTTAACCTTCCTTGTCATTAATATTTACCTGTGCAGGTAATCTCTAAAATTAATTATATTGTTATTACCAGCTATGTCCGTTGATGCTTTATTACCTCGCTGCTCTGAGGTGATCAACGTTTGGCAATAACCCAATAAACGCTCTATGGGTATAAACTTCTCTTTGCGGCGAGTTGCTTTATTAGTAATACGTTTAGGTTGGGTGTTTAAATAAATAGCTAACTCAATGGCAAGCTCTTTAGGTAAATCATAAAGTCCCTCTTCTTGTAGTGTTTGAGTAACCCAAAGTGCAGCGTCGCTAATATGCCCACTTATACTTAAATCGGTGTTTTTAACCCAATGCGGAGTGAACTCTATTTTAGATAGCTCACTTAACAGCACCGCAATGTCGCTGCGTGGTATTAGCTGATACACCTCAAGCGTTTCAGCCATCATTAACTGCCATTCGTACTGCAAACGCTGAGTTAACTCCTCTTGCGATAGCTTTAAACTGACCGGTATAAAAAACGTAAAACGGCTATTCGCTTCACAAACAATGATTGTTTTTTCACGAGATTTATAGCTGTTATCAATTATCTGTAATTGCCAGTTAAAATTATCGCTGTCACTGTTCAGGGTATTTACCCCAGCTTGTTTACCAGGTTCATGTGGCAAGCGAGGTAAATCAGCTTTTAGGTATTTATTGAGTGCGTTTGAAGCGCTTAGACAAAGCAACATTTTATTATTCCCCACACCAATTGCGGCTATAGATCCCTGCTGCAACCGCTTTGTGAAAACTTGAATAAGGCCAGTCACTCACTCTTTTTACTAAACCATGTTTAAGTGGATTGAAGTGCACATAATTTACATGATGCCAATAATCTTGCTCATCACGAATGGTATGCTCCCAAAAGCGACGTTGCCATATGCCTCGTTCATTTTTATTCATGCGTGCCTCAGATAGGTATTCTCTTTTAGGTAACCCTTTAGAAAAGCGCTTTTTTATTTCACGCCATCGGCCAGAGTAGTCAAAATCCTCTTCGGGTAATGTTAGCACCGCATGAAGATGTTCGGGTAACACAACCCACGCATCAATATGGAAAGGTTTATGTCGTTTAACCCAACGTACCGACTCACGTAGTAAATCAATGTGATCAACCAATAATGATTTATTTCGCTCAAGCAAATTAACTGTGAAAAAATACGTCCCTCCAGCTTGATAGTTTCGACGATACCTCATAAAACCTCCATGTAAAAAATGTAGGTTGGTTAAGTGACGGAGTCACGCCACCCAACAAACCAACAACATCCCAAGCCGAATTACATTTATAATGCACAACCAATAACGTTGGATGAC
>NZ_BADW01000242.1:0-136 GCF_000241165.1 Pseudoalteromonas sp. BSi20439 | reverse complement strand
ACCTTCGGCTTATCCAACCTACATGATTGGTTTAAATACGTAGGTTGGTTAAGTGACGGAGTCACGCCACCCAACAAAGCAACATCACCTCAAGCCGTATTACATTTATAATGCACAACCAATAACGTTGGATGAC
>NZ_BADW01000243.1:0-286 GCF_000241165.1 Pseudoalteromonas sp. BSi20439 | reverse complement strand
TGTAGTGGTCAACTAATTTTGGCCACAGTTTTAGAATCTTGGTATCTAACCTCAGATTCATTTGGCGCTAAACCAGCATTATAATGATGTGGCCTAACGTTGTTGTAATATCCGTTGATATAATCACTCACACTATATTTAGCATCTTTAAAGTTTTCGTATCCAACCTTTGGCATCCACTCCGTTTTAAAGCTTCTAAAAAATCGCTCCATTGGCGCATTATCCCAACAATTTCCGCGCCTGCTCATACTTTGTGTAATTTTATAGCGCCATAAACGTTGACTAT